>NZ_WLTU01000025.1:0-51946 GCF_009706275.1 Providencia sp. wls1943 | reverse complement strand
CAGCCACAGCAGCCACAGCAGGATAGCTTATTCCACCCATTCTTAGTGCGTAACGACCAACCGTTACCAAAACCGACGACGCCAATGCCATCTCTTGACCTGCTGGCGAGCCCACCGGAACAAGAAGAGCCAGTGGATATGTTCAAATTAGAGCAAACCGCAAGGCTAATTGAAGCACGTTTGAATGATTATCGTGTTAAGGCTGAAGTCGTTGGCTTCTCTCCGGGACCGGTGATTACTCGCTTTGAGTTGGATCTTGCGCCGGGAGTTAAAGCGGCTCGAATTTCCACATTGTCTCGAGATCTTGCGCGTTCATTGTCGACTACGGCGGTTCGTGTTGTTGAGGTGATCCCAGGTAAACCGTATGTTGGTCTAGAATTACCTAACGAAAAACGTCAAACCGTTTACTTGAGTGAAGTTTTAGATTGTGATGATTTTAGAAAAAATCCATCGCCATTGACGATAGTGTTAGGGAAAGATATTGAAGGTGACCCGGTTGTTGCCGACTTGGCAAAAATGCCGCACTTACTAGTGGCGGGTACAACGGGATCCGGTAAATCGGTTGGGGTCAACGCGATGATCCTCAGTATCTTATATAAAGCGAAACCTGAAGATGTACGCTTTATTATGATTGACCCGAAAATGCTGGAACTGTCTATCTATGAAGGGATCCCGCATCTGTTAACTGAAGTTGTTACCGACATGAAAGACGCGGCGAATGCGCTGCGTTGGTGTGTCAATGAAATGGAACGCCGTTATAAACTGATGTCAGCTTTAGGTGTACGTAATCTCGCGGGTTACAACGATAAGATTAAAGCGGCAGCGGATATGAATCGCCCAATCCCAGACCCATTCTGGAAGCCGGGTGACAGTATGGATATGGAACATCCAATGCTGAAAAAAGAACCTTATATCGTGGTGATGGTGGACGAATTTGCGGACTTAATGATGACCGCAGGGAAGAAGGTGGAAGAGTTGATTGCTCGTTTAGCACAAAAAGCGCGTGCAGCGGGTATTCACCTCGTTTTAGCGACCCAGCGTCCATCTGTTGATATCATTACCGGGTTAATTAAAGCCAATATTCCAACGCGTATCGCCTTTACGGTATCGAGTAAAATTGACTCACGTACTATTCTTGACCAAGGTGGTGCGGAATCACTATTGGGTATGGGGGATATGCTGTATCTGCCACCAAACTCATCCATTCCTGTTCGTGTTCATGGTGCATTTGTCCGTGACCAAGAAGTTCACGCAGTTGTGAATGATTGGAAAGCGCGTGGAAAACCGCAATATATTGATAGCATCACAACGTGTAGTGATGATAGTGAAGGTGGCGGAAGTTCAGATAATGGTGATGAAGATCTTGACCCGTTATTTGACCAAGCTGTCGAATTTGTTGTTGAAAAACAAAGGGTATCTATCTCCGGTGTACAACGTCAATTCCGTATCGGTTACAACCGTGCAGCTCGGATTGTTGAGCAAATGGAAGACCAAGGAATTGTCAGTGAACCAGGGCATAACGGTAACCGAGAAGTATTAGCGCCACCATCAATGGGATATTAATATTTCATGTGCTAATTGCTGGTTTAATTCAAGGGGTGTATAAAGACATACGCCCCTTATGGTATTAATTTTAAGGTCTTTTCTCGATGAAAAAAATGATGTTGTTAGGTGCATTAGCCCTGAGTTTAAACGTAGGTCAAGTATTGGCAGATGCGAGTCAAGACCTTCAAGATCGTCTGAGTAAAGTGAATAGCTTCCAAGCGAGCTTCTCTCAGAAAGTGACTAGCCCAGAAGGTGATCTCATCCAAGAGGGTGTTGGTGACTTGTGGATTGAACGCCCTAACTTATTTAACTGGAATATGACTTCGCCGGATGAAAGTGTTCTGGTATCAGACGGTAAAAATCTGTGGTTTTACAACCCATTTGTTGAGCAAGTAACGGTGACAAATTTAGCCGATGCTACCCAAGATACGCCATTCCTGCTATTAACACGCAACAATCCGCAGGATTGGAAACAGTATTCTATTGTCCAACAAGGCAATACGTTTGATCTGAAACCAAAACAATCTAACGGTACATTAAAAAGTTTCTCTATTACGGTTAACCCACAAGGGACGATTGAGAAATTTGCTGCGGTTGAACAAGATGGGCAAACCAGTGCGTATCAATTAAAGCAGCAAAAAAATGGCCCAGTTGACCCAAGTAAATTCAAATTTACGGTACCAAAAGGGGTCACATTGGATGACCAGCGTTCTCGCGCTCACTAATATCTAGGGGGTAAAGAGGGTCTCGTGGGTAACTTATCTCTCGATTTTTCACAAAATGAATTCCAACCTCTGGCTGCGCGTATGCGGCCGGAAACCCTTGAACAATATATCGGTCAAACGCATTTACTTGCCGAAGGTAAACCATTACCACGTGCGATTAAGGCGGGTCATTTACATTCAATGATCTTGTGGGGACCTCCGGGAACGGGGAAAACGACCTTGGCTGAAATTATTGGTCACTACGCACAAGCGGATATCGAGCGTATTTCGGCGGTAACTTCGGGGATCAAAGAGATCCGCGAATCCATCGAAAAAGCGCGCCAAAATCGCAGTGCGGGGCGAAGAACCATTTTGTTTGTGGATGAAGTTCACCGCTTTAATAAAAGCCAGCAAGACGCTTTTTTACCTCATATTGAAGACGGTACCATCACTTTTATTGGTGCGACTACTGAAAATCCTTCATTCGAACTCAACTCGGCACTGCTTTCTCGTGCAAGAGTCTATCTATTAAAATCTTTAGAAAGTAGTGAAATTGAAGAGGTGCTATTACAGGCATTGGGCGATAGCACTCGGGGTTTAGGAGGTCAAAATATCGTTCTTCCAGATAGCACCCGAAAAATGATTGCCGACTTGGTTAATGGGGATGCAAGGCGCTCACTGAATCTGCTGGAAATGATGTCGGATATGGCTGAGGCGAATAGCCAAGGTCAGCGAGTGCTAACCGCAGAGTTACTCAAAGAAGTGAGTGGCGAGCGTGCGGCGCGTTTCGACAATAAAGGCGACCGTTACTATGATTTGATTTCTGCGCTGCATAAATCAGTTCGTGGTTCAGCCCCTGATGCTGCGCTTTATTGGTATGCGCGAATTATTACTGCGGGTGGAGATCCTTTGTATGTAGCTCGTCGTTTACTAGCGATTGCCTCTGAAGATGTCGGAAATGCCGATCCTCGAGCCATGCAAGTGGCGATTTCAGCGTGGGATTGCTTTACTCGTGTAGGGCCAGCAGAAGGGGAGCGAGCGATTGCTCAAGCCATTGTTTACCTTGCGTGTGCACCGAAAAGTAATGCCGTGTATACCGCCTATAAAGCGGCTATCAAAGATGCTCAAATGCAGCCAGATTATGATGTGCCTGAACACTTA
Organism: Providencia sp. wls1943; assembly: GCF_009706275.1. Classification (NCBI taxonomy): domain Bacteria; kingdom Pseudomonadati; phylum Pseudomonadota; class Gammaproteobacteria; order Enterobacterales; family Morganellaceae; genus Providencia; species Providencia sp. wls1943. The sequence goes on along the minus strand of NZ_WLTU01000025.1, from coordinate 48,536 downwards.
AGAAATGCCCCTACCAAATTAATGAAAGAGTTAGGCGTCGGTAAAGAGTATCGTTATGCTCACGACGAACCTAATGCTTACGCGGCAGGTGAAAACTATTTCCCTGAGCCGATGAAAGCGACACAATATTATTATCCCACCGCGCGCGGGTTAGAAGGCAAAATTGCTGAAAAACTCGACTGGTTAGCCCAACAAGATCAAATTAGCACAACAAAACGCTATCGCTAATCGGGTCAATGCGGTAAGGTTATAACGCAATAAAATAATCTAAATATAACGCCGGAGCGCGTTATATTCGCTTTCACAATTGACTAACAAAATCACAGGACTAGCATGCTCGATCCAAATTTACTGCGTACGGAGCTAGACGCGGTTGCTACAAAACTGGCTCGCAGGGGTTTTACCCTTGATGTGGAAAAGCTGCGTGAATTAGAAGAACGCCGCAAAGTTTTACAAGTTGAAACTGAAACCCTGCAAGCAGACCGTAACTCGCGATCGAAAACAATTGGTGCAGCAAAAGCGCGTGGTGAAGACATTGAGCCATTACGTCTGGAAGTGAACCAATTAGGCGAAAAATTGGATGCTGCTAAAGCAGAGTTAGACAAACTGCAACAAGAAATCCGTGATATTGCATTAAGTATCCCGAATATACCTGATGATGAAGTGCCTGACGGTAAAGATGACTCTGAAAACTTAGAAGTCTCTCGTTGGGGAACACCTCGCCAATATGATTTTGAAGTTAAAGATCATGTGAGCTTAGGTGAACTGGCTGGTGGTTTAGATTTTCCAGCGGCAGTGAAATTGACAGGTGCTCGTTTTGTTGTGATGAAAGGTCAAATTGCGCGTATGCACCGTGCATTAGCGCAATTTATGCTGGATTTACACACTGAACAGCATGGCTATCAAGAGCTGTATGTTCCTTATTTAGTTAACCATGACACGCTGTATGGTACTGGTCAGTTGCCAAAATTTGGTGAAGATTTATTTCACACTAAACCGTTGGAAGAAGAAGCAGATAGTAGCACGTATGCATTGATCCCAACTGCAGAAGTGCCAGTAACTAACTTAGTGCGTGATGAAATTTTAGATGAAGATTCACTTCCTCTGAAAATGACGGCTCATACACCATGTTTCCGTTCAGAAGCGGGTTCTTATGGTCGTGATACTCGTGGTCTTATCCGTATGCACCAATTTGATAAAGTTGAATTAGTGCAAATCGTGCATCCAGAAAAATCAATGGCGGCACTGGAAGAGTTAACGGGTCACGCGGAAAAAGTTCTGCAATTACTGGAACTGCCATACCGTAAAGTTCTGCTGTGCACTGGGGATATCGGCTTCGGTTCACGTAAGACTTACGATTTAGAGGTTTGGCTGCCGGCGCAAAATACATACCGTGAGATTTCTTCTTGCTCAAACATGTGGGACTTCCAAGCTCGCCGTATGCAAGCGCGTTTCCGTGGTAAGAGCGACAAGAAAACCCAACTGGTTCATACATTGAATGGTTCTGGTTTAGCTGTTGGCCGTACTCTGGTTGCTGTGTTAGAAAACTACCAGCAAGCGGATGGCCGTATTGAAGTGCCCGCAGTATTACGTCCGTATATGAATGGCTTAGAATATATCGGTTAATTGATATATTTGACGTTGAAGGCTGAGCTTGGTTTTAGACTGAGCTCAGCCTTTTTTATGAATTCAACAGTATTGGCTATAATACAAATAGTTGGAGCCAAATTTTCAAAGAAAAAATGGCGCCATATCTGTCTTACTTACATAATCAATGAACTGGTTTGTGACTGTTTAGTATCGGTAAAAAAGATACTGCGGTACGTGCTGTAGTAAGTTGCGTACATAATTGGCATTGAGATAAATAATCCTAAGCCGAATGGAATAATAGAAACAAACATTAGCACCATGGCAATCAGGAAGAATAAGAAACCGGGTAATAGGTTTTTCTTCACTGCCTGTAAGCTGGCGGAGATAGAGGTGCCAATTTTGAAATCATGATTCATGATAAGCGCAGGGGCAAACCACGTTAGTGCTGTGCCAAATAAGCTGGCTAATGCCATGATAATGCCTGCAAATACAAATGTTCCCGTTGATGCAAACAAGGCTGCGTCTGAAATACCATCGTATTGGTCAGCTTGCATCACTAAGCTAAAAATGGCTGAGCCAGCAATCAGAAATGCAATTAACATTCCGACCATATTGGCAGCAAAGTTTATGGCACCGATGGCAAATAGTTCACCAAATTTCTTTTGGAACCCTGAGAAAAGTAAGCCGATATCCGCTTCGCCAGTTTTGCGTTGGTTTTCACAAATCGCAATGATCCCCCCGACGAAAACAGGAGTAACAAAACTGACAAACATGCTAACAATGGGCAGAAAAGCCATGGCAAAGATAATCAGGAAAAAGACAACGTTAATCAGGATCCACATGCCTAATTTTTCTTTGACCAGCGCCCACGCTTGGCTGATCCATTCAACGCCTTCTCCTGCTTGAACGGCGCGAGGTTCAGGCGTAAATACAAAACTATCAACGGGCTCTTGAGGTGATGGTGTTTCAGGTGCTGGCGTTACAGGTGATATGTCGTTATCGACATGATCGTGTTCATTATTCATGGTAAATGACCTATTCGTAGTGATGAATCAGCAATGTTTATTATAGTGTTATGCTGCTATTGATTTATAAATTAAATTTAACTTGTGGATTATGCCTAAAAACTCAACATTATCAAAGCAGAGTAATCTGGTTGCGTGAGAGTCGGTAGGATTATGAAAGCCGGTAGGATGGTGTAGAAGAAGGGATAATAAAGAGGCTCCCCGAAGGAAGCCCCATTTTAAATTAGTACATGACTTTTTTGCCGTAGCTTTCGAGGATGCTTTTTACTCTTTCCATTACCTCTTTTGACGGTGGTCTCACGCCATCAAGTTTGTATTCTTCACCCATGGTTTCCCATTTGTGTTTGCCGAGTTCATGGTAAGGGAGCAATTCAATTTTTTCGATGTTATCCATATCTTTGACAAATTCACCGAGCATATGGACTGAGTGGTCATCGTCACTCCAGCCTGGGACGACGACATAGCGGATCCAGGTCTTTTGATTGCGCTTAGCGAGGTAGCGAGCAAACTCTAAGGTGCGATGATTGGAAACGCCAACGAGTTTTTGGTGGATCTCATCATCAAGCTGTTTTAAGTCAAGCATGACAAGATCAGTGACTTCCATCAGCTCATCAATGACGGGATCATAACGACGAACAAACCCGTTAGTATCTAAACAGGTATGGATGTTTTCTTTCTTACAAGCGCGGAACCAATCACGGACAAAATCAGCCTGTAAAATAGCTTCACCGCCGGATGCGGTTACGCCACCGCCCGTTGCATTCATAAAGTGGCGATAAGTGACGGCTTCTTTCATTAGCTCATCAACGGTGACCATGTTACCGGTATGGGTATCCCACGTATCACGGTTATGGCAATACAAGCAGCGCATTAGGCAGCCTTGGAAGAAGACAATAAAGCGGATCCCTGGTCCATCGACGGTACCACAGGATTCGAAGGAGTGAATTCGTCCAAACGTCGCAGGTGGCGAGGTGGTCGAAATTTCAGTCGTTGGAATAGTCTTTTGCGTTGTTGACATAGCAGGAACTCACAGAATGTAGAATTATAATTTGTTATCTTTGACTAAGATAGAAAGGCCCCAATGGGAGGGGCCTTTTATTTATTTTACGTTATAGAATCTTAGCAAAGTCTTACAGAGTACTGGTGAAAGTACGAGTAATAACGTCTTGCTGCTGTTCTTTAGTCAGAGAGTTAAAGCGCACTGCGTATCCTGATACACGGATAGTCAATTGCGGGTATTTCTCTGGGTTTTCCATCGCGTCTAGCAGCATTTCGCGGTTCATGACGTTCACGTTTAAGTGCTGGCCACCTTCGATAGAGGATTCATGGTGGAAGTAACCATCCATCAGACCCGCTAAGTTAGTTTTACGCACTTCGTCGTCTTTACCTAATGCATTTGGAACGATAGAGAAGGTATAAGAAATACCGTCTTTCGCGTAAGCAAATGGCAGTTTAGCGACTGAAGTCAGTGATGCAACCGCACCTTTTTGGTCACGACCGTGCATTGGGTTAGCACCCGGTCCGAATGGTGCGCCAGCACGACGACCATCTGGGGTGTTACCTGTTTTCTTACCATACACAACGTTAGAAGTGATGGTCAGAACTGACTGAGTTGGTACCGCGTTACGGTAAGTAGGCAGTTTCTGGATTTTCTTCATGAAACGTTCTACTAAGTCACAAGCGATGTCATCAACACGTGGGTCGTTGTTACCGAATTGTGGGTATTCACCTTCGATTTCGAAGTCGATAGCAATACCATCTTCGTCACGAATTGGTTTAACTTTGGCGTATTTGATTGCAGACAGTGAGTCAGCTGCAACAGACAGACCCGCGATACCACATGCCATTGTACGGTAAACATCACGGTCATGAAGTGCCATCAGAGCTGCTTCATAGCTGTATTTATCGTGCATGAAGTGGATGCAGTTCAGCGCAGTGACATACTGAGTTGCTAACCAATCCATGAAGTGGTCCATTTTGTCCATCACGGTATCGAAATCAAGAACTTCGTCCATGATTGGAGCATGTTTAGGACCGACTTGCATTTTCAGTTTTTCGTCCACACCACCGTTGATGGTGTACAGCATAGTTTTCGCTAAGTTTGCACGAGCACCGAAGAACTGCATTTGTTTACCAACAATCATTGGGCTCACGCAACATGCGATTGCGTAGTCATCATTGTTGAAGTCAGGGCGCATTAAGTCATCGTTTTCATACTGTACAGATGAAGTATCGATTGACACTTTTGCTGCGAACTTTTTGAAGTTCATTGGCAGTTTTTCTGACCACAGGATAGTCATGTTAGGCTCTGGAGATGGGCCCATGGTATACAGTGTGTTCAGGAAACGGAAGGTGTTTTTAGTCACCATAGTACGGCCATCAAGACCCATACCAGCCAGTGATTCTGTTGCCCAGATTGGGTCACCAGAGAACAGCTCATCGTATTCAGGAGTACGTAAGAAACGAACCATACGCAGTTTCATGACTAAGTGGTCAATCAGTTCTTGCGCTTGTTCTTCTGTGATTTTACCTGCTTCTAAGTCACGTTGGATGTACACGTCTAAGAACGTAGATACACGACCAAATGACATTGCTGCACCGTTTTGAGATTTAACAGCGGCTAAGTAACCGAAGTAAGTCCATTGAACTGCTTCTTGTGCGTTAGTTGCAGGACCCGAGATGTCGTAGCCATATTTAGCAGCCATCTCTTTGATTTGACCCAGTGCACGGTGCTGTTCAGCAATTTCTTCGCGCAGTTGGATAGTCATTTGCAGGTCTTCACCTTTCTCTAATCTTTCTTGCAGAGAAGTGAATTGGTTGAACTTGTCTTTCATCAGGAAATCAATACCGTACAGCGCAACGCGACGGTAGTCACCGATGATACGACCACGACCATAAGCATCTGGTAAACCGGTTAAGATACCTGATTTACGGCATTTTAAGATGTCTGGAGTATAAACATCGAAAACACCTTGGTTATGGGTTTTACGGTACTCAGTGAAGATTTTTTTCAGGCTAGGATCTAAAGTACGATCGTAAGCTTTACATGAACCTTCAACCATTTTGATACCACCGAACGGGATAAGACCACGTTTCAGAGGTGCGTCAGTTTGTAAACCAACGATAGTTTCTAAGTCTTTGCTAATGTAACCCGCATCATGGGAAGTGATTGTTGAAGCAACGTCTGTATCAAAATCAACTGGCGCGTGAGTGCGGTTTTCGATTTTGATCCCTTCCATGACTTTTTCCCACAGCTTATCAGTCGCTGGAGTAGAGCCTGCTAAGAAAGATTCATCACCTTCATACGGAGTATAGTTTTTCTGAATAAAGTCACGGACGTTGACGTTATTCTGCCAGTCACCTTGGCTAAAACCTTGCCATGCTAAAGCGAATTTTTCATTTAATTCGGACATGATACTTTTACCTTTTAACAATGGATCTTTGAGGGATCTTAATAAATCTTTGTGTACTTGTAATAACGATTGTATTAGCCAATTTCGATTAATGTTTTTCGCTATTACGTAGATGCATTAACCAGTAAATCAGGCCGACCAACACCGCGCCGCCAATAATATTTCCGATAGTTACTGGTATTAAATTTTCGGTAATAAAGTTTCCAACGGTTAAGTTAGAAAATTGTTCTGGTGCCATGTTGATATTTGACCAAAATTCAACAGGGGCGAATTCTTTAATCATGATAGCAAGAGGGATCATAAACATATTTGCAATACTATGCTCAAAGCCACTTGCGACAAACATTGCGATTGGTAGAACTAATACTACCAGTTTGTCTGTTAGGCTACGACCGGCATAGCTCATCCAAACGGCTAAACAAACCATTAAGTTAGCTAAAATACCTAAAAAGACGGCTTCAACAAAAGTATGGTGTAATTTGTAGTTAGCTGTTTGGAGAACGTTTAATCCCCATTGTCCATTCGCCGCAGCATATTGACCTGCAAACCAAATAATAGCGACAAAAAACAGTGCGCCAATTAAGTTGCCAATATAAACGTTGAACCAATTGAGGAACATTTTTCCCCAAGTAATTTTGCCTGTTGCTTTAGATACGATGGTCAGAACAGTGGATGTAAATAAATCAGCACCGCATACAACAACTAACATGAGCCCAAGGGAGAAGCAGATACCGCCAATCAGTTTAGTAAAACCGTAAGGAGCACTTGCTGCGCCTGTTGTTGCAGTAATATAGAAAACGAAAGCGATAGAGATAAAGATACCAGCAGTGAATGCTGACAAGTAGGCAATAGCTGGGTGTTTGTTCGTTTTATAAACACCTACATCATCAGCAACTTGCGCCATGACAGCAGGGGATAATAAATTAAAAGGGTTGTCAGCTTTCATACTAACACTCTCTTACAAAGTTGATTAATTATAGCACGCAATTATAGTAACAAACGGGTGTGACGATAAATTTGATGTGGATCATGAAGTGTTGAGAGAACGGGGTGAAAACAGCGCAAAAAACGTCAAAATTCAACATAACTATTTGATTTGAATGTAGAAAATATTTTTTAAATTTTATAAAAAAATTTTATAAAACGACTCAAAACGGTCTTGATAAGTAAAATGTTACAGATGATTGTTAATGAATTTCGATAATTATTATGTGATTGAAATTAAATATTGCTTAAGTAAAGATAAAAGCCCAGAGGCTTTTATCTTTATCAACTTAATTAAGCATTAGTGCGCTTAGCTTTTTGCAGCTTTTCGTAAGCCGCTAAAAGCCCTTGATGAGCAGGTAAAGCTTTGAGCTCTTCATCAATTGACCATAATCCGTAGAAGCTCGACTCACCAGCAATTGCTGCCGACGCTGCATCTACCGCCTCTTGCCCATACATACGGACAAATGCTTGATAATACTGAGCAGGCTCTCTCTCTTCTTCTTGGGAAAGCAGCAGCAGAGTGTGCAAGCAGCGGTAGTAGTTAGCGCGTTCTGGCGTGAAGACGGAACTGTTGAAGTCTTGTGTCCATTCAACCCAAGCCAGCGCTTGTTCAAGGTCGCCACCCGCTAAGGCTAGCATTGATTTCAATTCACCAATACGCAGGTTGCTCCAGCCATTATCTTTACCGACAGCTAAACCTAACAGTTCGCGAACACGGGTAAAGTCATCTAATCCGTCGTCATCTAGCTGTTCAATGAGAGCAAGATAATCTTCTTTTTCCCACTGACTATCTGGAAGGGACATGATGGTGTCACGCAGGTAAGCGCCCATCGCATTATTGGCAATATGCAAATCTTCCACTGGATAGATATCTGACATACCTGGCACCAAAATACGGCAGGCATATACACCTAAATGGCTGTAATCTGCGATATATACTTCTGCGTCAAGTTTGTTGAAGATAGCCATCAACGTTGCAAATTCTTCTGTCGTGGTGCCTTTAAAGCTCCAATCTGCAAATGGATAATCCGCATCGTCTTTAAACATATCCCAGCTAATTAAACCGCTGGAATCGATAAAGTGGGTTTCTAAGTTTGTGTGCTCACCGACTTCTTCATCGTCAAAGGTTGGGGCGTTAAACACATCCAAATCTTTCAGTCCACGACCTTGTAGTAATTCAGTGACTGTACGCTCTAAGGCAACACCAAAATCAGGGTGCGCGCCGAAAGAAGCAAAACAAGTTCCGTTCTGTGGGTTAAACAGCACAACACAGATAACAGGGAATTGACCACCCAAAGAGGCGTCGTAACAGAAGATAGGGAAGCCTTCGTTTTCCAGTGTTTCAATCGCGGCGACTACACCAGGATAGCGGGCCATCACATTGGCAGGGATCGTTGGTAAACTAATGCTTTCGGCAATAATTTTGTTTTTTACAAAGCGTTCGAATACTTCAGATAATCCTTGCACACGGGCTTCATTTGCCGTGTTTCCTGCGGACATCCCATTAGACACATATAAGTTACCGACGATATTCATTGGAATATAGACGGTGCTGTTATCAGATTGACGTGTAAATGGCAGGGCACAAATACCGCGTTCTTCATTTCCTGATTGCAGGTCAATCAGTTGGCTGCCTGCGAGTGCATTGTCGGGATCATAAAAAGCAATCAAACGCTCATCCAGCAAACCGGCTGGTAGGCTATCATCTTCAGTTAACGGGAACCATTTCTCATTAGGGTAATGAACGAAATCCCCTTCAGCGATGGATTTACCTAAATAGAAATCCGCGAAGAAATAGTTGGTGGATAAACGCTCGAAATATTCACCGAGAGCTGAGGCTAAAGCCGCTTTTTTACTTGCGCCTTTACCATTGGTAAAGCACAGCGGGCACTCTTTGTCACGAATATGAACGGACCAAACATTTGGAACCGGATTCAGCCAAGAGGCTTCTTCGATATCGAATCCTAAATTTTTCAGTTTGGTTTGAAATGCATCAATGGAGTCTTCGAGTGCGGCATCTTTGCCGGGAATAAATGTTTGGCTCATTGTCAGTCACTTGTAAATGGCTTGTTTCAGATAGCGGCTATGATACGGACTTTTTGCCTAGGGCTCACGCTTTTTATTCAAGACAGAAAAATAGCGAAAAATTAAAATTTACTAAAATGACAAAGTCGATCACAAAACTCTCAGATTAAATCCACATAATAACGTTGGTTTATTTTTAATATCATGCTCGTTAATTTTAGTTAAAGGAAAATAGGATGAAAAACCGAAATAAAGCGCTGTTAGCCACACTGGTTTCACTGTTTGCTGCATCCGCATTCGCACAGCCGAATATTACGGTGTTGGCAACGGGTGGAACCATTGCGGGTGGTGGAGAATCTGCAACAGGTTCAAGCTACCAAGCAGGGAAAGTAGGAATTGACTCTTTACTTAATGCAGTACCAGAGACTAAAAAAATTGCTAATCTGAGTGGTGAGCAGCTGGTGAATATCGGTTCTCAAGATATGAATGACCAAGTTTGGTTAACTCTCGCCAAAAAAATTAATCAAGATTGTAATAAAACTGATGGTTTTGTTATCACTCATGGTACTGACACCATGGAGGAAACGGCCTTTTTCCTTGATTTAACCACTGCCTGCAAAAAACCAATTGTGATGGTGGGGGCAATGCGTCCTTCCACAGCTTTGGGCGCTGATGGACCATTGAACTTATATAATGCCGTTGTATTAGCATCTGACAAATCAGCTGGAGAGCGTGGCGTGTTGATGGCGATGAATGACAAAGTGATCCAAGGTCGCAATGTCATGAAAATGAGCACAACAGAAGTTCAAGCCTTTGATGCCGTGAATGCGGGGGCAGAAGGTTATATTCATGATGGTAAAGTGACTTACTATAAAGCACCGGAGCCTCGTGGTGATAAACCTGTTTTTGATGTCAGTAAGTTAGATAAATTACCGGAAGTGGGTATTGTCTATAACTATGCGAATGCATCTTCAGCACCAGTGAAAGCACTGCGCGAAGAAGGCGTTAAAGGTATTGTGAGTGCCGGTGTTGGTAACGGGAATATGTATAAAACTATTTTTGATGCATTAGCCAATGCAGCGAAAGAGGATGTTGTCGTGGTGCGTTCCAGCCGCGTACCGGCAGGCTATACAACGCGAAATGCGGAAGTGAATGATAATGAATATGGGTTTGTAGCATCTGAAAGATTGAACCCACAAAAATCTCGTGTATTACTGCAATTAGCATTAACACAAACGAAAGACCCGAAAAAAATCCAAGAGATGTTTGAACAATATTAATATTTAATAATAGGCGGCAGAAATGCCGCCTTTATTCTATTTTTATTACGTATAAAATGTGTTCTTTTTGTGATAAGCGAATTTATATAATCAAAATAACTCGACAATAAATACCTATAAATAAGGTAATAAAATTATTATCGAGCAATTCAATATCATTTATTTAACAAATTTAATTACAGAGCACCCGCTTCAGGTGTGTGTGGTTCTGAATTTTCTTGTTTGGTTTTTTCTTTAAATACCGCTACGTTTCCCGTCGATTTCGTTGCAGATTTAACCTCAGCATGACCAGAAAATATCCCGCCTTTTTTAATGGATAAACTGGAATAGCGGATGATGCCATAAATTTCACCATTGGTATCAATGCTAATAGTTTCGGTGATGCATTCACCTTCCACTTTGCCGTTTACCCATAGCTCATTACTGGTTATATTGCCGGTAACATGTCCATTTTGCATGATTTTGACGGTGTTGTTTTTACCGGTGATATTGCCAACCACAGTACCATAAATATGAACTTGTTCATTGGACGTAATATTGCCCTCAAACACGACATCTTTGGCGATAATGGTATTGGTTTTTTCTTCGCTAACGACTGCTGTAGATGTTTGCATTTTTTCCTCAGCAATTTGTTGAGTGATTTCTTCTTTATTGATAGTGGTAGTGGGCTCTGGTTTGTTTTGTTTTTTATTGAACATGTGACTAACCTTTTTGTAATTGAAGTATAGAACCAAACAAATGATTGAAGATATAAAGGCAACGGATGCCACAAAGGTATATCTAAAAAACCACGCTATCAAAGTAAGAAACCAGAAGAAAAAACTTATGTTCAAAAACAGATATGTTTTTTTCATCCTTTAATCTCTTACGCATAAATTTGATCATGAGTATAAATTAAAATAACGCAAGGCAAATTAAAGAATAGAGGATAATTTTAGTTTTATCTGAAGAAATAAAGCTATGTATTTTTAAAAAATAGTCGCTAATTTTCAGCTAAAGAGCAAAAATAGGGAAATGTTAAGAATATATAAATAAAAATACCCACTAATAAACATTAAGTGGGTATCATCAATACGAAATCACTGATTAATTAAATCGCCTCATTTTTAATGAGACAATTTATGAATGTGATTATTTAGCTTCGTGGACGCTTTCATTTTCACGACAGTCACCTTCAGCACAGTGACCATATAGATATAAACTGTGGTTAGACAGTTTAATGCCGTGGCGCTTGGCGATGTCATGCTGACGTTCTTCGATTGATTCGTCAGTAAATTCGATAACTTTGCCACAATCTAAACAGATTAAGTGGTCATGGTGATGCTGCTGAGTCAATTCAAATACGGATTTTCCACCTTCGAAATTGTGACGAGTCACAATACCTGCATCATCAAATTGGTTTAATACGCGGTAGACAGTGGCTAACCCGATTTCTTCACCAATATCAATCAGCTTTTTGTAGAGATCTTCCGCACTGACGTGATGGCACTCAGGCTCCTGAAGTACTTCCAAAATCTTCAATCTTGGAAGAGTGACTTTGAGTCCTGCATTTTTCAATGCTTTATTATTGTCTGTCATGCGGGCTTGTCCTGTATTTTAAATCATAAATTTAACAATAATGAGACGTTTTTAACAAAAATCCAGTTGTCTTCTAAACTGATTTACAATTATAGGCATGGAAAATAAAAATAGAAACCATGCATTGTCTCATTATTTTGATTCGTTCTTAAAAGCGAGTCCATTAGATGGAAGGAATAATCCATCATATCGAATGGCCCCCGCTTTTAATTGACAATCTATGTCATTATTAGCCAAGGATTTCAGCCAGAGACATCTCTTCAGAGATCTGTTTAACCCAAGCGTCAACACGTTCTTCGGTCAGTTCTGGTTGACGATCTTCATCGATAGCAAGGCCGATAAAGTGATTATCGTCTGCCATACCTTTAGAGACTTCAAAGTGGTAGCCTTCAGTTGGCCAATGACCCACGATCACTGCACCACGTGGCTCAATGATGTCACGGATAGTTCCCATCGCATCACAGAAATACTCTGCGTAGTCTTCTTGGTCTCCACAACCAAACAGTGCGACAAGCTTGCCGTCAAAATCAATTTCTTCTAATGTTGGGAAAAAGTCATCCCAATCACACTGAGCTTCACCGTAGTACCACGTAGGGATGCCAAGAAGTAGGATATCAAACGCTTCGATATCTTCTTTGCTGCATTTAGCAATATCATGAACTTCTGCAACATCTTTGCCTAATCTTTCTTGGATCATTTTGGCAATATTTTCTGTGTTACCTGTGTCACTTCCGAAGAAAATGCCTATAACTGCCATAAAGTGATTAACCTCTTGTTTTTCTAGTAGAGAGTATAAATTACCGATTCTGCTAGAACTAAAATATAGAACGAAAATAGGTAAAATTTTGCGCCTTATTTTGGCGAAAAAAACAGTGTTAGTCTGTCAAATTTGTGTGATTTACCCAGATACGGCTAGCGATCAATTGTCTCACTAACCTGCTCAAGTTGAGCCATCAAAATTTCTTCAATTAGCTCACTTCGGCTTATGTTTTTCTCTTCAGCTAATTGGTTTAAGACCGCGACAGCGTCTTCATTTAGTTTCAGCTCAACTCGACGTAGCCCTTTGACTTTGTCTCGTTTTAGCTGATTTCGCTTATTGATTCGTAATTGTTCATCCCGCGACAACGGGCTAGTTTTTGGTCGCCCAGGCCTGCGTTCTTCTGCGAACAAATCCAGTGTGGTGCGGTCAGTTTGTTCTTTTGCCATATCTACTATTGCTAACGGAAGGGGTGTGCCAGTAATTCAGCGGGTAATGATACCCTAGCTGAACCCCTAGTACCATAGGTGCATACCTCGCTAATTCATCTAATAGATTAAAAAAAAAGCACTTTTAAGAAAAAAGCATCACCCAAAGAGTAGGTGATGCTTTTTTATTCAGATTAATGAGTCTGTTGTTGCCATAGATTGGCATAAAGACCTTTCAGTTTCAGAAGGTTTTGATGAGTTTCGGCTTCGGCGACTTCTCCATTTCGTATCACGTAAATTTTATCGGCGTTCATAATGGTATTGAGGCGATGGGCAATGCTAATCACCGTTCTGCCTTGTGTGATCAACGGCATATTTTTCATGATGGCGGATTCCGATTCGTAATCCAGCGCAGAGGTGGCCTCATCGAGAATTAAAATATCAGGTTCAGTAATTAAGGCTCGAGCAAGTGCAATACGCTGGCGTTGACCGCCAGAGAGATTTAATCCTTTTTCAGACAAATGATAATTAAAGTTTTCAGGCAGGGACATAATAAACTCATAGGCTCCCGCCAGTTTTGCCGCATGGATTAATTGCTGTTCGCTCGCTTGTGGGTAACTTAATCGGATATTTTCTGCAATTGTTCCTACAAAAAGAGTGCTTTCTTGAAGAACGACACTCATTCGACGCCGTAACGCGACGGTATCTGTTACCGCTAAATCCATTCCATCTACAATAACTTGCCCATGTTGAGGGATATATAGCCGTTGTAACAATTTGGTGAGAGTGCTTTTTCCTGATCCTGATGGCCCAGTGATACCAATAAATTCTCCGGCTTTGATGGATAAAGTCAGGTTACTTAGCACCTCAGGGGTTTCAGGTTGATAACGAAAACGAATATTTTGAAACTCAATTTCCCCTTGAATGGTGCTTGAACTGGCAATGCCTTGGCGTTCATTTTCAATAGGTTTATCAAGGATGTCACCGACACGGCGCAGAGAAATAATCGTATGTTGGAAATCCTGCCAGATTTGAGCAAATCGCAGAACGGGCTGAGTAACGTGGGCGCTTAACATATTGAAAGCGACAAGTTCTCCTGGCGTGATATTTCCTGCCAAAACCTCATTAACGCCAAGCCAGAGTAGAATAGCGGTAGTCACTTTACTGACTAACGTCATTAACTGTGTTGCCACCACACTGCGCATGGAAACTTTGAAACCTTGACTCAATTGCTGACTGAGTAATTTTTGCCAACGTTGGAAAAAGTATCTTTCAGTGGCGGTGGTTTTTACGGTTTCGATACCAGTTATTGATTCAGTTAAAAATGTAAGCCCGTTTTCATCGGCTTGGTAGGATTTTTCCGTCTGCTGACGAATGATTGGACCTAATATCATCCACAAAACAAAAAAGACGCCCATAGAGCCTACCAGCGTCCATGTCATTAGGCTGCTATACGAAAATAAGACAGCGATAAAAAGGAGCACAAAGATAAAGTCAATAAACAGCATCAGTGTTGAGCCAGTCAAAAACTGGCGGATATGAGCTAATTCACGGACACGGGCAATAATTTTCCCTGTGGGTCTTAATTTAAAGTAATTAAGCGGCAGTGCCATTAAATGACGATAAATTTTTCCCGAAAGTTCAGCGCTAATTTGTGTGCTGGTATGGCTAAAAACTTTATTACGAATAAAACTGTAAACAGGCTCTGCAATAGCAATAGCTAATATTCCTAAGGCAAGAACATGTAAATTAGGCAGGCTGCGCCCGACAAGTACTTTATCAATTAAGTTTTGAAATAGTAGAGGGCTTACCAGTGCAAAAAGTTGCACAATTGCTGCAAGAATAAAGACATTTTTGAGTTTAAAACGTTGACGAATAATGGATGGAATAAACCAACTGATGCCAAATGCTCTTTTTTGTTCTTTCTCCAATTGCTCTTTAATTAAAATGACGGAGTAATTGTAATCGGAGGATTCATTCCATGGTTCCTCACCGTCCTCTTTTGGTGAGAGCACGGTGAGCGGTGAATTTTGGGTGATAATATGCCAGCATTGATTAATTAACACCAAAGCAGGTAATGGGATATCCTGCATCTGTTGTCGAGTGAGAGAGATGAGCTCTGTTTCATAACCAATAATCTGTGCACATTGTCTGATTTCAAAATCTGTGGGGGAATCATTCTGCATACCAATGGCATGCATTAATTGCCCTTGAGTGACATTTTTTTGAAAGTGATTAGCAATCCATACTAAGGCTTCCAAGCCATTATTACTTTGCTGTTCCATCGATTACTTCTCTCTCATAGCTGTGGCGGTATATTCGTTAATTGGGCTTAATAGGTAATCAATTAATCGCCGTTTATCTGTTTTTATTTCAGCAACAATGGACAAACCTGGCGTCAATTCAATTTGTTCGCCTTCCACTAATAGCTGTTTGCTGCTTAAACCAATTTGCGCTAAATAGACGAGGCCTAGATTGTCATCTTGTGTGCTATCACGGGAAATGGACAATACCTCACCTTCGATAGTCCCGTAGCGGGTATAAGGGAAGGCATCAATTTTGACATCCGCTTTTAAACCTTCTTGGATAAAACCGATATCTTTATTGAGTATTTTGACTTCAGCTAATTGCACGTGATTATTGGGTACAATAACCATCAATTGTTGTGCTGGTTGTAATACAGCCCCAAGGGTATAAACCGCAATTTGTTGTACGGTTCCATCCACTGGCGCACGAATAATTTCAAGCTGATTTCTTTCTTGGTTTTTAATTAATTCCTGTTCAAGAGAAACAAATTTGAATTTAGCTTGCTGATATTTCTCATGCCATTCTTGGTGTTTTTGCGCATTAATCCTATCTTGCTTTTCGAGCAAAGCGTGATGCTGGCTATTTAATATAGAGAGTTCGGATTGTTTGGTGGTTTTTTCTTTTCTTGCGAGTAGCAATTCACGTTCTTGTTCTAAAAACTCTTTTTGACTGATTAACTGTTTTTGACTCAGCGCGGTATGTGCATCGAGTCGTTTTTTAATGTTATTCATTAAGACATTGATGTCTTTTAATTCTCGTTCTCTCGCTTGAAAGTTAACGCGATTAAGCTGAATTTCATTGGTTATTTCGTTGAGTAAGGTTTCATACTCTTTTTTAATGGTTTGATAGCTGAGTTGTGCTTGAGCTTGCTCGGTAGCTGATAGTTGGCTGTAATAAGCAGAAATTTCAATGGATTGCTGGTTGAGTAGGGCATGGTGGATCATTTCTTCACTGGCGTGAAAGTTTTTTTGGTAGTGTTGGCTAAGGATATCTTGGTCTACGCCTAATACTTTAACACTCAGTAATGGATCGCCTTGCTTGACCTGTTGCCCATCTTCAACGTGAATTTGTTGTAAGCGGCTTAACTCAAAAGCTTGAATGGTTTGGGTGCGCCCCGAAACAATAAGTTTTCCTTGAGTAGTCGCTTGAACATCTAGCTTGCCAAAATAAGACCAAGCGATAGCGATAAAAATACCCAGACTAATACTGATGGCCATGGTAAATGCCAAATAAGAAGGCGGCGTTTTTAAAATAGCCAAATGGGCAGGTAAAAAGCTGTTATAGCGAGAGAGCGCTGATTTTTTTTTCATGGGTAACATCCGTGTCATTATTTAAGAGACTGCTGAAGCGTCCATAAATGTGTATAAAATTGATTGTTCTCGATTAATTGTTGATGGCTACCTTGCTCAACAATTTGCCCTTGTTGCATTACGATAATTTTCTGGTGGTTACGGATTGTCGAAAGACGGTGGGCAATCGTAATTACGGTGCGACCTTTGGCTATTTCTTGCATATTTTCTTGAATGATAGCTTGGGATTCATCATCTAAGGCGCTGGTGGCCTCATCGAAAATAATGATCTTCGGATCCGATAGAAGTGTTCTGGCAATGGCGATGCGTTGGCGCTGTCCTCCAGAAAGAGAGGAGCCGCCTTCGGCTAAAATCGTGTCATAGCCCATCGGCAATTTAAGGATGAAATCGTGGGCACCTGCCATTTTTGCGGCATTGACAACCTCATCCATCGAGGCATTAGGGCGAGTTTGAGCAATATTGTCGAAAACAGATTGGTGAAATAAGAAATTCTCTTGCAAAACAATGCCAATCTGCTGCCTTAGAGCAGAAAGGCTAAGCGTTGTAATCGGTATTCCATCAAGATAGATTCCTCCTTGTTCTGGGGTGTATAAACGCAAAATTAGCCGAGCTAGAGTGCTTTTTCCTGAGCCCGATGTGCCTACAATACCAATAGTTTCTCCGGCTTTTATTGAAAGGTTAAAGTTATTGAGGACGGTCGGCATATTGGGTTGATAACGGAAGCTAATGTTATGTAATTGAATATTACCACTCAGCCGAGATTCGTTTCCTTTCTTGCTCTGTTCTTGCGGAAGATTAATGATTTGTGACAGCTTTTCTACTGCCACTTTGGTTCGAATATAATCTCCCCATAATTTGACCAGTTTTACGAGAGGCTGGTTTGCATGATTGACCATCATATGAAAGGCAATAAATTGCCCAATAGTCAATTGCAGAGCCAGAACTTCAGATGCGCCAACCCATAGAATGATGGCGCTCGTCATCTTTTCAATGACCATCACAATATGTTCAGAGCGTGAACTGATTTGCCCAGATACAAAATTGGTTTGGCTCATATCTGCCGTTTGTTTATCCCAACGACGGGTAAAGCTCGGTTCAATGGATAAGCTCTTGGCTGTTTCAATCCCATTAACGCTTTCTGTTAAGAATGAGGTATTCACCGCAATATTGGCAAACTGTTGTTGAGCGGCTGCTTCAATTTTCGGTGTGAGCCACCAAGCGACTAATAAATAACAAGGAATAGAACAGAGGAAAAGTAAGGTGAGGGTGCTGGAAAGCAAGTTCATTACATAGATGAAGACGAACAAAAACAGAACATCGACACATAACGTGAAAAAGCTACTGGTCAAGAATTCTCGGATAGTTTCCAATTCTTTAACTCGAGTAACAATGGCACCAATTTGTCGATTTTTAAAAAATGAAATAGGTAGGTGCAATAAGTGATTAACTAACTTTAATCCTAACGTCATATCGATACGATTAACGGTATGATTATAAATATATTCCCGTAGCCCTTTTAATATAACCTCAATAATCGCAGCGACGATTAAACCGAAAATTAAAACATCCAAGGTGGATAAACTATTATGAATAAGCACTTTATCCATAATAACTTGCATCACAATGGGGGAGGCTAGCGCTAATATTTGTAAAATAAAAGAGAAAACCAATACCCAAGCGATGATTTTACGGTACTTCATAAATTCCGCTTGGAACCATGAAATATCGAATTTCCCTTGTTTCACTTTGACGTGAAGCCAATCCCCATTCCAATTTTTTTGTAGCTCTTCATGGCTCCATATTTCAGGTGTAGGATGACCAAAACGCTGAATGAGCACTTGTTCTTGATTATGATTAGCCAGCAGAAAAGCGTGACCATCATTATCATAAAGAATGGCGGGTGATGGTAGTTTTGCGATGCCTTTATCGCGATGATGCTTATTCTTGCATTTAATCTGATAATTATCTTTTATTGTTTTAATATAATCTTGAAATTGATTTATATTCTCTGTTTTCTGTTTGAAATCATCGTAATCAATTTCGCCAGAAAGTTTTACAATAACGCCAATAAAATATAATGTTGATTGTGTTTTGACACTTTCCATTGTGTATATTCATCATCCTGTATATTTAATAATTTCTGTGTATATATCGATTTGAAAAATATAGTTATTTAATCGAGGTAGATAATACAGTCATCATAATTACAAGTGTATTGAAGTTCGTCTTATTATTTGGATGTAAATATATTTAATGGATATGTTTAATCCTGATATTGAAGAGTTGAATATTCAATATCAGGATTGCGGGAGTCAATGCGGTTAGATCAGTCAGGAATAGCTAAAAAGCGGTGAATCGCTCGTAATACATGCTCTGGTTTTTCGGCATGAACCCAATGTCCGGCATCGGCAACCACCCAAGCTTTGGCTTGAGGAAACTGTGCAGCAATGTCGTCGCGGTATTCGGCTTGCACATAGGGCGAATTTCCGCCGGGGATCAGTAATACTGGTTTATTCCATGCAGGCACCGTTTTCCATCCGATGATCTTTTCATAGTTAGCTTTGATTGCCGAAAGATTGAATTTCCACTCACCTTGTTTAAAGGATTTTAGTAAGAATTGAATGACACCTTCTTCGGGAATGAATTCGCGCATGATGCCACTAGCCTCTTGGCGGGTTTTAGCGTGCGCTTGAGTTGTTGCTTCTAGCGCTGCAATAATTTCGTCATGGCGGCGAACGTTGTAAGCGACAGGTGCGATATCGATGGCCACAATTTTTTCGATGAAATCAGGTGCTATCTCACTGGCAGCCATGGCAATTTTGCCCCCCATGGAGTGCCCAATAAGAATAGCCTTGTGGTAACCAAGGGATTTTACGAGCGCAATCACATCTTCGGCCATTTGTTGGTATTCCATTTCGTCAGAACGAAATGAGTCACCATGATTGCGCACATCGACTTGAATAGTATCGAAATAATTTTGTAAATCACGACCTAAAACGCCTAAATTATTCAGGTCACCAAACAGTCCATGGATCAAAACGACGGGGGTGACGGTGATCGGATTTTCAGGTTTATGGATTGTATAATTGAGTAATTCGGTCATATTTGGACTACGATTGATGTTGTTTGTCAGATTGAAGGCTTATCATGGCATGGTGATACCAAAAAACCAAATCTGTATAATCAGAACAAGGTAACCTACTGAAATTCCATGAAACTTAACTCGTTGTTTGTTTTAAGTTATTGAAATTTTAATTGTTTTGTTTTTTTTAATTCTGGCTTATAATCTGGCGCGAATTTTAGTTTAAGAAAGTACTGGGAAAAAATGAAAACGATAGAAGTTGATGAAGAGCTTTACCGCTATATTGCAAGTCACACACAGCATATCGGTGAAAGTGCATCGGATATTTTACGCCGCATGCTAAATTTCAAATCCGCGCAGCAGCCAGTACCCGCAAAAGAAGTGAGTGTAGCACCGTTAGCGTCACAAGATGTGCCGGTGATGAATACCAAATTGGTTGCTCAAAACCCTGTGAGAGTGATCAGAGAATTATTATTATCTGATGCTTATGCAGAAAAAAATAAGGCGATTGATCGCTTTATGCTAATTCTTTCAACGCTATATAGCTTAGATGCGAAAAGTTTTGAGAGCGCAACAGAGTCCATGCATGGCCGTACCCGTGTTTATTTTGCTGGTGATGAGCAAACACTACTGGCTGCGGGCAAGCAATCAAAACCTCGCCATATACCGGGCACGCCGTATTGGGTGATCACGAACACCAATACTAATCGCAAGCGCAGTATGATTGATGCGATTATGCAAGAGATGAACTTCCCAGCGAATGTCATCGAAAAAGTCGGCAATACGATTTAGCTTTGGTAAATACTATCTAATCTTAGTAATGCTATCTAACTTTGATAGTCATCTAAACATTGTGAAGTCACTGGTGTTTCACGCTAAGCATCAGTGCTTTGGGAGATAACAAGTGGCAATTCATGAACGAGCAGGGCAGCTTCCATTTCAAAGTGATTTGATTAACGTTGCTCAGTTAACGGCTCAATATTATACCCAACAGCCAGATCCCGATGTGTCTTCTCAGGCCGTCAAGTTTGGGACTTCTGGGCATCGTGGTAGTTCGCTGCGTAAAAACTTTAATGAAAACCACATTCTGGCAATCGCTCAAGCGATAGCTGATCTGCGTAAGCAGCAAGGGGTAACAGGACCTTGTTATGTGGGTAAAGATACCCATGCGCTGTCAGAAGCCGCTTTTATATCGGTGATCGAAGTATTAGCAGCTAACCAAGTTCATGTTATTGTTCAAGAAGATAACGGTTTCACTCCAACTCCGGCTGTCTCCCACGCAATTTTAAGTTACAACAAAGCGCATCAAGATGTTGCTGACGGCATCGTAATCACTCCATCCCATAATCCACCGGAAGATGGTGGAATTAAATATAATCCTGCTAACGGTGGTCCTGCGGATACAGATTTGACATCGGTTATTGAACAGAATGCTAATCAATTACTTGCAGCAGATCTTGATGGTGTGAAGTGCTTAGATTTTGCCGATGCAATGGCGAGTGGTTTTGTGACAGAGCAAGATCTGGTGATGCCATACGTTCGCGCACTCGGCGAAGTTGTGGATATGCAAGCTATCCAAAAATCAGGATTAAAAATCGGCGTCGACCCTCTGGGTGGTTCCGGTATTGAATACTGGAAAAAAATTGCAGAGTATTATCAATTAGATATTGAAATTGTTAATGACCAGCTTGACCAAACATTCCGTTTTATGCCATTAGACCACGATGGTGTGATCCGCATGGACTGTTCATCCCGTTGGGCGATGGCTGGCTTGCTGGGAATGAAAGAAAAGTTTGATTTAGCATTTGCGAACGATCCGGATTATGACCGCCACGGCATTGTTACCCCAAGTGGGTTAATGAACCCTAACCACTACCTTGCTGTTGCGATTGACTATCTATTTCAACATCGCCCTCAGTGGGGCAAAGAAGTTGCTGTAGGTAAAACGTTAGTTTCCAGCGCCATGATTGACCGTGTTGTTAATGATATTGGCCGTGAACTCATTGAAGTGCCCGTTGGCTTTAAATGGTTTGTGGATGGCTTATTTAATGGCAGCCTTGGTTTTGGTGGCGAAGAGAGTGCTGGCGCTTCATTTTTGAAATTTGATGGCACGCCATGGTCGACAGATAAAGACGGCATTATTTTATGTCTGCTTGCTGCAGAAATTACAGCAGTAACAGGGGAAAACCCTCAGCAGCGTTATAATAAACTCGCTGAAAAATTTGGCGCACCAATCTACAGTCGTATCCAAGCGAAAGCAACCCTCGAGCAGAAAGCTAAGTTAAGCAAGTTGTCGCCAGAAATGGTATCAGCAGATACATTAGCGGGTGATAAAATTACTCAGCGTTTAACGGCGGCTCCGGGCAATGGCGCATCAATTGGGGGGTTAAAAATCATGACTGACTATGGTTGGTTTGCTGCTCGCCCATCAGGCACTGAAGAAGCGTACAAAATTTACTGTGAAAGTTTCCGTGGTGAAGAACATCTTCACTTGATTGAGAAAGAAGCGATTGAAATCGTCAGTAAAGTGATTAGTTAGTTTTTGTCTTTAAAGCGGGTGGTTATTGCCCGCTTTTCATCATTAAATCCCCGACTGCAAAATAAAGCAGATTCGAGATTTTATCTCCTTTTTAGTACACATTACTTCATAAAATTGTGGTAGCTGATTCTGTGACGCTATTAACAAAATTGTTTTCTTTTTTTACCCTTCGAATTTGACCTTTTGTTTTTGCTATCGATACGTAATAACCGTTGCAGCTAGTGGCTCGGAATGATACAACTTTAGGTATCTGAGTGATGTTAACTAACAATATTGAAGGTAGGTAAGGTCAATGAGTCAGGTTTATAATTTCAGCGCAGGGCCGGCAATGTTACCCGTTGAAGTCATGCGCCGTGCAGAGCAAGAATTTTGTAACTGGAAAGGTTTAGGGGTTTCTGTGATGGAAGTGAGCCATCGCGGGAAAGATTTTATTGACGTTGCGAAAGAAGCAGAACAAGATTTACGCGACTTATTAAATATCCCTGATAACTATAAAGTTTTATTCTGTCATGGTGGTGCTCGTGCTCATTTTGCCACACTGCCAATGAACCTGTTAGGTGATAAAACGACCGCAGACTACATTGTCAGTGGCTATTGGTCTGAATCAGCTGCTAAAGAAGCTCAAAAATATTGCACCCCAAACGTGATTGATGTCGTTCAAGAAAATAACGGCGTTGTTAGCATCAAACCAATGAGTGAATGGCCATTAAGTAAAGATGCTGCCTATGTTCATTATTGCCCGAATGAAACCATTGGTGGCTTAGCTATCCATGAAGAGCCTGATTTCCCAGCAGACAAAATTATTGTTGCTGATTATTCATCTGCGATTTTGTCTAAACCTATCGATGTAAGCCGCTATGGCGTGATTTATGCTGGCGCACAGAAAAATATTGGTCCAGCAGGCTTAACGCTGGTTATCATTCGTGAAGATCTGCTCGGCAAAGCTTCACCTCTAACGCCATCTGTTTTTGATTACACTGTACTTGCGCAATATGAGTCCATGTTCAATACTCCGCCAACTTTTGCTTGGTATTTAGCGGGTATGGTTTTCAAATGGTTAAAAGAGCAAGGTGGATTGCAGGAAATCGCAAAACGTAACTATGAAAAATCACAATTGCTGTATAGCGCAATCGATGACAGTGAATTTTATATTAACCGCGTCGCGGTGGAAAATCGCTCTTGGATGAACGTACCATTCCAAATGCAAAACCCTGCATTGGATGCAACATTTATCGAAGATGCTAAAAATCAAGGATTATTATCACTAAAAGGCCATAAGGTTTCAGGTGGAATGCGCGCATCTATTTACAATGCGATGCCGCTGGCGGGCGTTCAGGCGTTAGTCGACTTTATGGCTGATTTTGAACGTCATCATGCCTAATTTATGATGTACTAGTTGTTAGGCCGATTTGCTCAGGAAGAGCGAGTCGGCTCATTCATTTAAATAACGATAAAAAAGTAGCAAATCACATCGGAGAAATCACTTTTCATGCAATCCCTGACATTACAACCAATTTCTTCAATTAATGGCACCATTAATCTGCCGGGGTCAAAAAGTGTCTCCAACCGCGCACTTCTCTTAGCCGCTATGGCAAAAGGCACTACGGTACTCACTAACTTATTAGACAGCGATGATATTCGCCATATGCTGAATGCATTAAGCCAGCTAGGTGTTAAATATCAATTATCTGAAGATAAAACTCGTTGCCAAGTTGAAGGGATAAATGGCTGTTTATCTTATCAAGGCGAACTTGAGATCTTTTTAGGTAATGCGGGCACCGCAATGCGCCCACTAACGGCCGCACTGTCATTATGCGCAAATAATATTGTATTAACGGGCGAACCGCGCATGAAAGAGCGCCCGATTGGTCATTTAGTGGATGCCTTAAGGGAAGGCGGCGCTAAGATTGACTATCTTGAACAAGAAAATTACCCACCGATGCGCTTAAATGGCGGCTTTGTTGGTGGCAATATTTCGGTGGATGGTTCGGTTTCTAGCCAATTCTTAACGGCATTATTAATGGCTGCGCCTTTGGCTTCTCAGGACACAGTGATTACGATTGCAGGCGAGCTGGTTTCCAAACCTTATATCGACATTACGCTGGCACTAATGAAAACCTTCGGTGTGGATGTTGAAAATCATCAATACCAAAAATTTGTGATCAAAGGTCAGCAACAGTACGTATCTCCGGGTGAATACCTTGTCGAAGGGGATGCGTCTTCCGCTTCCTATTTCCTAGCCGCCGCAGCGATTAAAGGTGGCGTCGTTCGAGTCACCGGGATTGGCCGCAATAGCTTACAGGGTGATACGAAATTCGCTAACGTTTTGGAGAAAATGGGGGCAATTATCCGTTGGGGAGATGATTACGTTGAATGTGAGCGTGGAACTCTGAACGGTATTGACATGGATATGAATGCTATTCCCGACGCAGCGATGACTATCGGAACGGTCGCTCTGTTTGCAAAGGGTGAAACAGTCATTCGTAATATCTATAACTGGCGAGTGAAAGAAACTGATCGCTTATTTGCGATGGCAACTGAGCTACGTAAAGTGGGTGCAGAAGTTGAAGAAGGGCATGATTTTATCCGAGTCGTACCACCAGCCCAGCTAAAACATGCTGAAATCGAAACCTACAATGACCATCGCATCGCGATGTGCTTCTCATTGGTGGCTCTCTCCGATACCCCTGTGACGATTTTAGATCCAGGCTGTACAGCAAAAACTTTCCCAGATTATTTCCAACAACTCGCACGATTAAGCCACTAACCGAATTAGATTGGTTGATTAACATCAATGTGTTATCAACCAATCTTTTCCTTTCATTTTCCTTATTTTCACCTATTTTTATTTCTGACAAACCCACCTGCGTGTTTCACAAAATTGTTGAGTAGGTATAATATCCCCACAGATTTTAATTGCGGGTAGCTGAGGCTATTTGCAGGAAAGGAGATTTTTTATGGTGGCTATCGCCCCTGTAATCACCGTTGATGGACCAAGCGGAGCGGGTAAAGGTACTCTTTGCCAAGCATTAGCAAATGAATTTGGATGGCAATTATTAGACTCTGGTGCAATTTACCGCGTATTAGCGCTAGCGGCTCTGCATCACCACGTCGATATTCAATCTGAAGATGCTTTAGTGCCTTTAGCTGCAAATTTAGATGTGCGTTTTGTACCTGAAGAAAATCGTTTGAAAGTTATTCTCGAAGGTGAAGATGTGTCTAATGAAATTAGGCAAGAAACCGTCGGGAACACCGCATCCCAAACAGCCACGTTCCCGCGAGTGCGTGAAGCCCTATTAAGACGTCAGCGAGCATTTAGAATGATGCCCGGCTTAATCGCAGATGGTCGCGATATGGGAACAGTCGTTTTTCCTGATGCGCCAGTGAAAATTTTTCTGGATGCCTCCGCTGAGGAGCGAGCTCATCGTCGGATGAAGCAGTTGCAGGAGAAAGGGTTTGATGTTAACTTTGAACGACTTTTGACCGAAATTCAAGAGCGCGATTATCGGGATCGTAACCGTCCGGTTGCTCCTCTTATTGCCGCTAAAGATGCGTTAGTGCTGGATTCCACAAGTATGTCTATTGAGGAAGTTATTGAAAAAGCACGCACCTACGCGAAAAAAATTCTACAATTATCGTGATAATAGGCTTTATTTTAGCTTATAATTAGATAATATACGCAATTACCTCCATGCTGGTTATTTTCTAGCATGGTTAAAACCTTGCGACAAGGAATGTTGTGGGGTATGTGAAACAACCCCATTTGGCGGGATGCTAGATGGACGTTAATATAAGACACTTGAAGATCATTAATATGACTGAATCTTTTGCTCAACTCTTTGAAGAATCCCTGCAGAATATTGAAACTCGTCCTGGTTCTATTGTACGCGGTACAGTAGTTGCTATCGATAAAGACGTAGTCCTGGTAGACGCAGGTCTTAAATCAGAATCTGCTATCCCAGTAGAACAGTTCAAAAATGCTCAGGGTGAGCTGGAAATCCAAGTTGGCGACGAAATCGATGTAGCTCTGGATGCAGTAGAAGATGGTTTCGGTGAAACTATTCTGTCTCGTGAGAAAGCTAAACGTCATGAAGCATGGCTGATGCTGGAAAAAGCTTACGAAGAAGCTGAAACTGTAACTGGTGTTATCAACGGTAAAGTTAAAGGTGGTTTCACTGTAGAACTGAACGGCATTCGTGCGTTCTTACCAGGTTCACTGGTAGATGTACGCCCAGTTCGTGATACTACTCACTTGGAAGGCAAAGAGCTTGAGTTCAAAGTAATCAAGCTGGATCAGAAACGCAACAACGTTGTTGTTTCTCGTCGTGCTGTAATTGAATCTGAAAGCAGCGCTGAGCGCGATCAACTGCTGGAAAATCTGCAAGAAGGCATGGAAGTTAAAGGTATCGTTAAGAACCTTACTGACTACGGTGCATTCGTTGATCTGGGCGGTGTTGACGGCCTGCTGCACATCACTGACATGGCTTGGAAACGTGTTAAACACCCAAGCGAAATCGTCAACGTTGGTGATGAAATCAATGTTAAAGTTCTGAAATTCGACCGTGAACGCACTCGTGTTTCTCTGGGTCTGAAACAACTGGGCGAAGATCCTTGGGTCGCAATCGCTAAACGTTACCCAGAAGGTACTAAACTGACTGGTCGCGTTACTAACCTGACTGACTACGGTTGCTTCGTAGAAATCGAAGAAGGCGTTGAAGGTCTGGTTCACGTTTCAGAAATGGATTGGACTAACAAAAACATCCACCCATCTAAAGTTGTTAACGTTGGTGATGTTGTTGAAGTTATGGTTCTGGATATCGATGAAGAACGTCGTCGTATCTCCTTAGGCCTGAAACAATGCAAATCTAACCCATGGCAGCAATTTGCTGAGACTCACAACAAAGGCGACCGTGTTGAAGGTAAGATCAAGTCAATCACTGACTTCGGTATCTTCATTGGTCTGGACGGCGGCATCGATGGCCTGGTTCACCTGTCTGACATCTCCTGGAACGTTGCAGGCGAAGAAGCAGTTCGTGACTACAAAAAAGGCGATGAAATCGCAGCTGTTGTTCTGCAAGTCGACGCAGAGCGTGAGCGTATCTCTCTGGGCGTTAAACAGTTAGCTGAAGATCCATTCAACAACTACCTGGCAGCAACCAAGAAAGGCGCAATTGTTACTGGTAAAGTAATCGCAGTTGATGCTAAAGGTGCAACTGTAGAGCTGACTCTGGGCGTTGAAGGTTACCTGCGTGCATCAGAAGCTTCACGTGACCGTGTTGAAGATGCAACTCTGGTTCTGAACGTTGGTGATGATGTTGAAGCTAAATACACTGGTGTTGACCGTAAAAACCGTGTAATCAACCTGTCTGTTCGCGCTAAAGACGAAGCTGATGAGAAAGATGCTGTCGCAGCTGTGAACAAGCAAGAAGATACTGCATTCGGTAACAATGCAATGGCTGAAGCTTTCAAAGCAGCTAAAGGCGAATAATTAAGTGGGGGTAACTTCGGTTACCCCTTTGTATCGGTAGTTTAGGGAGGTACTATGACCAAGTCTGAATTAATTGAAAGACTGGCTAGCCAGCAGTCTCATCTTTCAGCGAAAACCGTTGAGGAAGCTGTAAAGGAAATACTTGAGCATATGGCTGATACGTTAGCTGAAGGCGAGCGTATTGAAGTCCGTGGATTCGGCAGTTTTTCTCTTCACTACCGTGCTCCACGCGTTGGCCGTAACCCAAAAACAGGTGATAAAGTGGAACTGGAAGGTAAATACGTTCCCCACTTCAAACCAGGTAAAGAGTTACGCGATCGTGTAAATATTTACGGTCAATAATCGACTGTAAATCTTAATTATTACTCTAAAACAGCGCCTATATTGATATAGCGCTGTTTTTTTATGTCTATAATTTCCCATTCTGCTTTTCTTAAATTACCTTCTAATATCTTATTAAATGCATCACTTAAGGCTATTTTTGCGAAGCGCTTCGCAGCTCAATTTTTTTAACTCTTTTGCATTGCATATAGTTTTGGAATAACGCTTTAAATTTTCTAATTACAAGGTTATTGAATCACTCTGAATACCTTTAACTTATCTGCACAGAAATAATCGTAGGTAGGTTTAAGGTCGATGGGAAAATTTAGCCGCCACTATCAAGATAAACTCTCTTATACAGAAGTCGCTATTGCATTGATTATCGGTACGCTTCCGTTGCTTTTCTTGCCGAATCCTCCTAGTTCTAGTCACTACTTAGTGGCTGGTATTATTCTGTTAGTCATTCTGATGGTTATTTGGCGCAATAAGCGCATTCGATTTTTGGCATTAATGGGAATGAGCTGGCTTTGGGCTTGTTGGCATGGTGTTGAGGTACAGAAAAAAATTGATTTTCTAAGTGGTACTCATCGGCAATGGGATATTACGATTGTTAGCATCCCACTCAATCAGGATGATGTTAAAAAGAGAGTAAGGATAGACAAAGTCGATGGGGTACGAATTTTTCCTCCGCTCTATGCATCATGGAATTTAAAACAAAATAAGCATGAAAAAGTGTGTGCAGGGCAGCAATGGCGGGTCGTTGGTAAATTAAATCCAGTTCATGCTTCTTTGAATGAAGGCGGATTTGATCTGCAAAGGCATTTCATTGCTCAACGAGTTGTCGGCACACTAAAAATCAAACAAGCAGTACAAGTAGGCCAGCAATGTTCCCTACGGCAAAAAATTATTGACCAGTTCGGCGAAACACTTTCGACACGACAAAATCATGGAATTATTTATGCGTTAATGTTTGGGGAGAGAGGACGGCTTTCTACGGAACATACACAGTTATTGCAATCAACAGGATTGACACACTTGATCGCAATTTCTGGATTACACATTGGCATTGCCTATTTAATTGGTTACTTATGCGCTCGCTTATTGCAATTTTTCCTACCCGTTAAATGGATAGGTGAGAATTTACCATTAATTTCAGGTGTTATATTTGCCATTCTCTATGCTTGGTTGTCGAATTTTGCGATCCCTGCAACTCGAGCTGTATTTGCATTGCTACTTTGGATTTATGTCCGTAAGCAGCCATTTTTCTGTTTTCCGTGGCAATGGGCGTTATGGAGTATTGCTGGGATTTTATTGTTTGATCCGCTTGCTATCCTTTCCGATAGCTTTTGGTTATCTAGCTTTGCTGTATTAGCTATTCTGTATTGGTTTCGTGTTTTTCCCATTTCGTCTACGTTGAGTTGTCATCCAATTATGGGAAAAATAACGCCGCTAATTCATCTGCAAATTGGTTTATTGATTCTACTAATACCTATTCAAGTATTGTTGTTTAACGGCATTAATATTATGAGCTTATTTGCAAATTTATGGTTTGTACCGCTTATTACTTGGGGAGTGGTACCCGTTATTTTTAGCACGCTATTGTTACCTATAAGCGCTTGGCATAATGTAGCTTTCGGGTTAATTGATAGGATCCTCGAGTTTGGGCTAGGACCACTGACATATTTAAGCGGCTTTTGGACTGAAATTAACACAATGCCTATTTATAGCGTGTTTTTTTGTTGGGCATTTGCTTTTATTGTCTTATTTGGTTGGTATAAAAATTATCTTGGCTTATTAAGTTGTATTGGTATTTTATTATTTTTTACTAAGAGTCAAAACGAACACGAAGAGCATGACTGGTGCTTAACCATGTTGGATATTGGACATGGGCTTGCTGTGGTTATGGTGCAAAATAAGCAAGGGGTTTTATATGACACGGGGAACCGCTGGAGTGGAGGAAGCAACGCTAAACGGCAAATTATTCCTTTCTTAAAGTATCATCAAGTCACACCTATCAACGCAATCTTAAGTCATAATCACCTTGACCATACTGGTGGTATCTCTGATTTAATTGAAGCATATCCATGGCTAAGCCTACGTAGTAGCTTTGGGCAACCCAATCATCTTCCTTGTTATCAAGGACAACGCTGGCAATGGGGGATGTTAAGATTCGAAGTATTGTGGCCAGAGAAATTAGCTGAAATATCACATAATAATGATTCTTGCGTGATTCAGGTTAGTGATGGGCATCGGCGACTATTGCTTACTGGAGATTTGGAAAAACAAGGCGAAAAAAGGCTAGCATTACAAAATGATGGGCAGCTCAAAGCGGATATTTTATTTGTTCCTCACCATGGGAGTAATACATCTTCAACACCGTTATTTATACGAAAAGTACAGCCAACGTTGGCATTAGTTTCCTCTGCGAGATATAGCCCATGGAAAATTCCATCAGATAAAGTCTATTTGCGCTATGCTAAAAAGAATATTCAGTGGCTAAATACAGCGGAGGAAGGGCAGGTAACAATATGTTTTAGAAAAGAAAAAATGGAGATTTTGCGTTACAGAAAAGAAATTAATCCACGTTGGTATCATCTGTGGTTTGGTGTTAGCCAATTTCCCTTGTAGAATAGTGCGCTTACATTAAGTCTGGTAATAAAAGCATGAATGATCAAGACCTATCGACAAAGCAAACATTTAAGCGCCTATGGCCAACCATTGCGCCTTTTAAAATTGGGTTAGTTGTTGCAGCAATTGCTCTTATCATCAACGCCGCAGGTGATGCGTTTATGATTTCTTTACTTAAACCATTATTAGATGATGGTTTTGGTAAAGCGGATAATGACACACTGAAGTGGTTACCGTTGGCTATTTTGGGCTTGATGGTCGTGCGTGGATCTTCAAGTTTTGTCTCCACATACTGCGTTTCTTGGGTGTCAGGAAAAGTAGTGATGAGTATGCGCCGCAAATTATTTGGTCATATGATGGGCATGCCGGTGAGCTACTTTGACCAGCAATCCACAGGGACTTTATTATCACGTATTACCTATGATTCAGAGCAGGTCGCGTCTTCGGCTTCCGGTGCTCTCATTACCATTATTCGCGAAGGCACTTATATCATCGCGTTATTTGGTATTATGTTTTATAACAGCTGGCAATTATCATTAATTTTGATCGCTATTGCGCCAGTCGTGTCTATCACTATTCGGGTTGTTTCTAAGCGTTTTCGTAAAATCAGCAAAAACATGCAAACGGGTATGGGGCATGTGACGACGAGCGCTGAGCAGATGCTTAAAGGGCATAAAGAAGTCCTTATTTTTGGTGGTCAGAAAGTCGAAACTGAACGTTTTGATAAAGTCAGTAATAATATGCGCCGTCAAAATATGAAGATGGTTAGCGCCTCAGCGATTTCTGATCCTATTGTTCAGATGATTGCCTCTTTTGCATTAGCATTTGTTTTGTACGCAGCAAGTTTCCCTGAGATCAAAGAACAATTATCACCAGGTACAATCGGTGTCGTTTTCTCATCCATGTTTGCGTTAATGCGCCCACTTAAATCACTGACTAACGTGAATGCGCAATTCCAGCGCGGAATGGCAGCATGCCAAACGTTATTTGCGATTTTAGATACTGAAAAAGAGAAAGATGAAGGAACGAAAGTTCTGACTCAAGTGAAAGGTGATATTGAGTTCGATTCCGTCACGTTCACTTATCAAACCAAAGAGCACCCTGCACTAGAGAATGTTTCTTTTACGCTACCAGCCGGTAAATCAGTGGCTTTAGTGGGGCGTTCAGGTTCAGGTAAATCCACTATCGCTAACTTAATTACCCGCTTCTATGACATTGATAAGGGTAGTATTCGTATTGATGGGCATGATATTCGTGATTACACCCTAGAATCTTTACGTAGCCAAGTCGCTCTCGTATCTCAGCATGTTTATTTATTCAATGATACTGTTGCAAATAATATTGCCTATGCGACAGATGGGCGCTATAGCAGAGCAGAAATTGAAAAAGCCGCTGAAATGGCCTACGCCATGGACTTTATTCAAAAGCTGGATAATGGGTTAGATACGATGATTGGCGAAAATGGTGTGATGCTTTCTGGTGGTCAGCGCCAACGTATTGCGATTGCTCGAGCTTTATTGCGTGATGCGCCAATCTTGATTTTAGATGAAGCGACATCAGCATTAGATACGGAATCAGAGCGTGCAATTCAAGCCGCGTTAGACGAATTGCAGAAGAATAGAACTTCGCTTGTGATTGCTCACCGTTTATCCACTATTGAAAATGCGGATCAAATCTTGGTTGTACAAGATGGGCATATCATTGAACGTGGTGACCACGCAACGCTACTAGCCCAAAATGGGGCATACGCGCAATTACATAGGATGCAATTTAAGAATGATTGAGCGAATTTGGTCCGGTAAATCATGGCTCTATATTTTGTTGCTTCCGTTATCCTTTTTGTATGGATTGATAACGTTAGTACGTCATATCGGCTATAAAACTGGACTTCTTCGCTCATGGAAAGCCCCTGTGCCTGTTGTGGTTGTAGGGAATTTAACGGCAGGGGGAAATGGAAAAACCCCTGTGGTTATTTGGCTAGTTGAATCGCTTATGAAACAAGGTGTTCGTGTGGGTGTTGTATCTCGTGGATATGGCGGGCAGTCTGACCATTATCCGTTAGTGTTAGACCAGACGACAACCACGGCAGTTGCAGGCGATGAGCCAGTTTTGATTTATCATCGTACTCATGCACCTGTTGCTGTGGCACCAAAACGTAGTGATGCAATTAAAGCATTACTCGATAATTTTCAATTAGATATTATTGTTACAGACGATGGTTTACAGCATTACGCATTGCAACGTGACTATGAAATTGTCGTCATTGATGGGCAGCGTCGTTTTGGCAATGGCTGGTGGTTACCTGCGGGGCCAATGCGTGAACGTGCAGGGCGATTAAAAACAGTCAATGCCTTGATTGTAAATGGTGGTGTTCCTAACTCAAATGAAACACTGATGTCCCTAGAGGGGGATATGGCCGTGAACCTAGCAACAGGCGAAAAAAACTCGGTTACCGAGCTTAACAATGTAGTTGCGATGGCGGGAATTGGTCATCCACCTCGTTTTTTCTCTTCTTTAGAAAGCAAAGGATTAACACTTGTTAATACCCATGCGTTTTCCGATCATCAAGCTTATAGCCAGCAGCAACTCGTTTCTTTAGCAGAAAAAAATCAAAATTTACTGATGACTGAAAAGGATGCTGTCAAATGTCATTCCTTCGCACAGACCAATTGGTGGTATCTTCCTGTGGAAGCGCAGTTTGATAAAATAGGCGAAAAACGAATCTTAAGTGAAATAAAATCACTTATCTAAAATAAAATTGCTTGCTTTTAGGATTAATTTCAGATAATAATACCTGCAATGTGATGCAGATCTACTTATTATGTACCAAGTTGCAATACATTAATAAGTGGATTATTTGCTAGCTTTAATTTTACGACCCGTTCTTGAGTTAGTCACTTATCCTCGCAATACACTACTTACTCTACTATTTCGTGTTGTCATCATAGTGTCAAAATAGACTGTTAAGTTCACGGTAAATGTGTGGTGGCTGAAACCTACACTTGGGTCGTTATAAGATATGCATAAACATTTGATGCATAAATTGGTTAAGTTAATTACTCTTAATGATGTTAATAGATTGGCTTGAATAAATAGGTCAGAATGAACTGATCGAAATAAATAGTTCAGCAAAATAAATGGAATAACGTGTAGAGAGTAATGATACAAATATAAAAAATTGTTCTCGGAACAAGAAGGAGTTTCAATATGAATTTTCAATTACATATGGGCCAAGTTAAATGGTTTGACGCAAAAGAAGGTTACGGTTTTATTTCACCTCGTAATGGCGGTGATGATATCTTCGTAACAACTAAATCAATTGCGAATAAAAAAATCAAATCTTTATCTGAAGGTCAAAACGTCGAGTTCTCTGTTACTCGTAATTCAGATGGCATAACGGCAAGAGACGTTATCGCTTACTAATTGAATTCTTAACAGAAATATTTCTCCTGCACTATCCTCTCATTCTTCGCAGGAGATCTTAATAAGCAAGAATAGAGTTAACGGTGATACCTGCATGTGATATCCTGACGCCAAGTGAGTTTAAATCCATTTGGGAGAAAACATGGATCACCGTTTACTTGAAATTGTTGCTTGCCCATCCTGTCACGGCAAACTAAGTTACAACAAAGAAAACCTCGAATTAATCTGCAAGTTTGATCATCTCGCCTTTCCTGTTCGCGATGGCATCCCCGTTTTACTTGAGAACGAAGCGCGTAAAGTTGCTTTAGACGAAGGACTGTAATCCTATGTTTACCGTCATTATTCCTGCGCGTTACGCTTCAACACGATTACCGGGTAAGCCTTTAGCAGATATTCACGGTAAACCGATGGTTGTTCGAGTCATGGAGCAAGCGATTAAATCAGGTGCTAGTCGAGTCATTATTGCAACTGACCATCCAGATGTCGCTGCCGCGGTCATCGCAGCGGGTGGGGAAGCTTGTATGACTAACCCCGATCATCAATCTGGTACGGAACGTTTGGCTGAAGTGATTGACACTTATGGCTTTTCCGATGATGAAATTATTGTCAATGTACAAGGTGATGAACCGCTGATCCCACCTGAAATCATTCGCCAAGTCGCTCATAATTTGCAAGGTAGTCAGGCAAATATGGGAACACTCGCCGTCCCCATTCATAGTGCACAAGAAGCCTTTAATCCGAATGCAGTGAAGGTCGTGATGGACAAAGACGGTTATGCGCTCTATTTTTCTCGAGCGACAATTCCGTGGGATAGAGACCAGTTTGCTAAGAGTAAAGAGACCATTGGCGATACGTTCTTGCGTCACATTGGTATCTACGCTTATCGCGCGGGTTTTATTCGTCGTTATATCGCTTGGGATGCCAGCCCATTAGAGAAAATCGAGATGCTAGAGCAGCTTCGCGTGCTTTGGTATGGTGAAAAAATTCATGTGGCGGTTGCTGAAAAAGCACCAGGCGCAGGAGTGGATACACCGGAAGATCTCGAGTTGGTTAGACAAGCGTTTCAGCCATAATTTCCAGAGTGAATATGGCCAGATAAGTGAAGGGGGAAACTGAATAAGTTTCCCCTTTGTATTTCACTCGGTCTGATTATCTTCAATTGGTTGGGTATTTTCCGGCTTTAAGTGCCACCAAATTGAGCCAATGAGCTCATACCATGCTCGTTCGCTGTGGCTAAAATAGAATGCTGAAGGAATGTAACGCTCCCAAGGATTCAGGTCGCTGGTGATCACCAACTGATTAGCCGGGGCTGGATAAGGCTGCATCCCACGACTCGTAAACATTTTCACCGCGCGGGGTAAATGGTTCGCTGAGGTCACTAACAAGAACGGCTGCTTACCAATAATTTTTTCCACTTCATACGCCTCTTCTTGCGTATCTTTCGGTTCGGTTAGCGGGATTGTATCTGTCGCTGGAACTCCTAAAGATTGAGCGACCATAGATGCGACTTCAGCGCTACTTATTGGGCTACTGGCTTTACCGCCAGTAAAAATCAATTTGCTACCTGGATGTTGCAGATAAAGACGTACCCCTTCAGTGACTCTAGGCAAGCTATTACTGAGCAAATTCGAGCTAGGACTCCAATCTGGGTTATAGGTAAATCCACCTCCCAAAACCACAATATACTTTATCTCTTCAGGCGGATTGGTGGTGATAAGCTCATAACGCTTATCATAAGGGCCTTCAACGGGCGCGAGTAACCGATCAGAAATAGGTTGTAGCCCCAATAATGCGATGATAATAAGGCTTAATGTCACCAAGGATTTTCCACTTTTTTGCCAGCGGGTAAACCATAATAAAATCAGCCCAATTCCCCCAATGATCAATAATAAGGGCAGCGGCATTAACAGTGAGCCAAGGTATTTTTTTAGCAGAAATAACATAGAAAGCCTGTCATGAAGATAATGTAAGCGAATAGGGTCAAATGTAGCTGCATCAGCAATAAAATGCTATGCAAAATAAATCGGATACAAAATAAAGTACTATGCAAAAACAGCTAGATTATCTGTTATAATTCTTGGTTTTGATATGCTGTAAATAACTCATGATAGGTAACTGGAACGCAGATGGCAGACCGCAACTTTGATGATATTGTCGATAAATTTGCAAAAAATATTTATGGAACGACAAAAGGAAAAATTCGCGAAGCGGTAGTTTGGCAAGATCTTACCCAGTTACTGGAAACGCATTTCCCAGGCCAAACATTACGTATATTAGATGCGGGCGGCGGAGAAGGGCATTTTTCTCGTCAATTAGCCGCAATGGGTCATCAGGTTATTCTTTGCGATTTATCCGAAGAAATGTTAGAACGGGCATCGGTGCTTGCTGATGAACAAGGAATTAGCGAGAATATCAGCTTTGTTCACTGCGCAGTTCAAGATATCGCTCAACACCTTGATGAACCAGTTGATTTTGTCTTGTTTCATGCAGTACTTGAATGGATTAGCGACCAAAAATATGCATTAGAGCAACTGGCAGAGATTATCAGACCGGAAGGCATATTTTCTGTCATGTTCTATAATGCAAATGGCTTGGTGATGCGTAATGCAATTTTAGGTAATTTTCATCTCGCAACTCCTCATATCCAGCGTCGTCGCAAACGTTCATTATCGCCACAGAACCCGCTTTTCCCTCAACAGGTTGATGAGTGGCTTATTGGTTGTGGTATGGATATTTTAGGCAAAAGTGGCGTCAGAGTGTTCCATGATTATTTGCAAAGTAGACAATTACAACAAAAAGACTTT
This sequence comes from Providencia sp. wls1943, assembly GCF_009706275.1. NCBI lineage: Bacteria > Pseudomonadati > Pseudomonadota > Gammaproteobacteria > Enterobacterales > Morganellaceae > Providencia > Providencia sp. wls1943. Next base: position 11,551 of record NZ_WLTU01000025.1, on the reverse strand, counting down.
CCAGCGTTATTGGCGCTTGAACAACAATATTGTCGTGAAGAACCCTATATCAGTATGGGGCGATATATTCATGTTATGGCACGCAAACAAACCCAAAAGGACGATTTATGAGTGATTTTTCCCAGACCGTCCCTGAACTCGTGTCTTGGGCACGAAAAAATGATTTTGCGATTTCCCTACCCGCAGAACGCTTAGCGTTTTTGCTGGCCGTCGCAGTGCTGAACAGTGAGCGGGTTAACGGTGAAATGAGTGAAGGGGAACTGGTGGATGCGTTTCGAGAAGTGTGCAAAGGCTTCGAACAAACCACCGAATCACTGGCAGTCAGAGCGAACAACGCCATCAATGACATGGTTCGCCAAAAAATATTTAACCGCTTTGCCAGCGACATTGTCGAAGGAAATGCGATTTATCGTCTAACGCCACTCGGTATTGGCATTAGTGATTACTATATTCGTCAACGCGAATTTTCGACATTAAGATTATCGATGCAGTTATCGATTGTGGCGGGAGAGCTACAACGTGCAGCGGAATCAGCCGAAGAAGGTGGTGATGAATTTTATTGGCACCGTCATGTTTTTGCGCCATTAAAATATTCAGTCGCTGAAATTTTTGACAGTATTGACCTGTCACAGCGAATTATGGATGAGCAACAAAACAGCGTTAAAGATGATATTGCTGCACTGTTAAACCAAGACTGGCAGGCGGCAATTGCTAACTGTGAGCAGCTACTTTCTGAAACGTCCGGCACATTAAGAGAATTGCAAGATACTTTAGAAGCGGCTGGCGATAAGCTACAGGCAAACTTACTACGTATTCAAGAAGCTAACATGAATGCGCCGCAGTTCTCGGAAATGGTCGACCGATTAATCTTTGATTTGCAAAACAAGTTAGACCGTATTGTGAGCTGGGGGCAGCAATCCATTGATTTATGGATTGGTTACGACCGACATGTTCATAAATTTATCCGTACAGCGATTGATATGGATAAAAACCGTATATTTTCCCAACGTTTACGTCAATCTGTACAGCAGTACCTCGATAGCCCTTGGGCACTCACCTATGCCAATGCGGATAGGCTTTTTGATATGCGTGATGAGGAGCTGGCACTTCATGATCAAGAGGTGATGGGGGAACTTCCACCTGATCTAGAATTTGAAGAATTCAGTGAACTTAATGACCAATTAGCGGCGTTAATCGAAGCGCAACTTGCGTTCTATAAAACGGATAACAAACCGCTGGATGTCGGTCACGTATTACAGAGTTATCTGACGCAATACCCGCAGAAACGCCATTTTGACGTTGCGCGTATTATTATCGATCAGGCTGTAAAACTAGGTATCGCAGAGGCTGATCTGGCGGGATTACCGGCAGAGTGGCGCGCTATTAATGATCACGGAGCCAAGGTACAGGCACATGTCATCGACAAATATTGAACAATTTATGCCAGTTAAACTGGCTCAAGCACTAGCTAACCCGATTTTTCCTGAGCTCGACAGCCAACTGCGTGCAGGTCGCCATATCAGTATTGATGACCTTGATAATCATGCATTTTTAATGGATTTTCAGGAACCGTTAGAGCAATTTTATGCTCGCTATAATGTTGAGCTGATCCGGGCACCAGAAGGCTTCTTCTATTTGCGTCCCCGTTCTAGCACCTTAATTCCTCGTTCTGTTTTGTCTGAATTGGACATGATGGTGGGTAAAATTCTGTGCTACCTCTATTTGAGTCCTGAGCGTCTAACCAACCAAGGGGTCTTTACCTCTCAAGAGCTGTTTGAAGAGTTATTGTCGCTGGCCGACGAAAGCAAATTACTGAAATTTGTTAATCAACGCTCCACAGGTTCAGACCTTGATAAACAAAAATTACAGGAAAAACTGAGAACCTCCTTAAACCGCTTACGTCGTTTAGGTATGGTCTATTTCCTGCAAAATGACTCCAGCAAATTTATTATTAATGAGTCTGTGTTCCGCTTTGGTGCGGATGTGCGTAGTGGCGATAACCCACAAGAAGCACAATTACGCATGATCCGTGATGGTGAAGCGGTCTCTCTTGAAGGGGAATTATCGCTAAAAGACAGCGATGAAGACGAAACGGATGAGAGTCAAGATCTGGCTGACAGTGAAGAGGATAAACAAGAATGATTGAACGCGGAAAATTTCGCTCACTGACGCTGGTGAACTGGAACGGCTTTTTTGCTCGTACTTTTGACCTTGATGAATTAGTCACCACCCTGTCTGGGGGAAATGGTGCGGGTAAATCCACCACCATGGCGGCCTTTATTACCGCTATGATCCCTGACTTAACGTTACTGCATTTCCGTAATACCACAGAAGCCGGGGCGACTTCGGGGTCCCGTGATAAAGGTCTACACGGAAAGCTACGTCCCGGTGTCTGTTATGCCGTGCTGGATGTTTTAAACTCTAAACATCAACGTGTTATGGTCGGTGTTCGCTTACAGCAAGTAGCGGGACGCGATAAAAAAGTCGATATCAAACCGTTTATGATCCAAGGCGTGCCATTAGCAACAGTGCCAACGGAAGTATTAACGGAAGTGTTTGAAGGGCGCCAAGCTAAGGTTATTCCGTTGAATGACCTGAAAGAGCGCGTAGAAAAACAAGAAGGCATCCAATTTAAGCAGTTTAACTCGATCACAGACTACCATTCAGTATTATTCGAATTGGGTGTGCTGCCAAAACGTCTACGTTCAGCAGGAGATCGTAGTAAATATTACCGTTTGATTGAAGCCTCCTTATATGGTGGTATTTCCAGTGCGATCACCCGCTCACTGCGTGACTATTTATTACCAGAAAACAGTGGCGTACGTAAAGCATTCCAAGATATGGAAGCGGCATTACGTGAAAACCGTTTAACACTGGAAGCCATCCGCGTTACACAATCTGACCGTGATTTATTTAAACATTTGATCAGTGAAGCCACAGATTATGTATCTGCGGACTATATGCGCCACTCAAATGAACGCCGAATTCACTTAGATGCAGCATTAGCCGCCCGTAACGAACTGTATAGTAATCGCAAACAACTGCGCGTTGAACAAGTTCGTAGTGTGGAAATGGCGCGTGAATTAAATGAACAAAACGAAGCATCGACAGAAATCGAAGCGGACTACCAAGCGGCAAGTGACCACTTAAATCTGGTGCAAGCTGCATTACGTCATCAAGAAAAAATTGACCGCTATCAAGCCGATATTGAAGAGCTCACTTATCGCCTTGAAGAACAGAGCGAAGTCGTCGCGGAAGCCACAGAAAAACACGAAGAGCTTGATGCTCGTGCGCAAGCCGCTGAAATTGAAGTGGATGAGCTGAAAAACCAGCTGGCAGATTACCAGCAAGCGCTTGATGTACAGCAAACTCGGGCGATTCAATATCAGCAAGCACTTCATGCCTTAAACCGTGCTCGCGAACTCTGCCAACTGCCTGATCTTACCATTGAAAACATCGATGAATGGCTGGAAACCTTTGAGGCCAAAGAGCAGCAAGCCACTGAAGCCTTACTCGCGTTAGAGCAAAAAATGAGCGTGGCGGATGCAGCTCATAGCCAGTTTGAGCAAGCGTATCAGCTAGTTAAAACTATGTTAGGCGACGTGAGCCGCGGGGATGCGTATACACAAGCGCGTTCATTACTGCGTGACTGGTCATCGCAACAACATTTAGCTGAGCGTGTTCAGCCACTGCGTATGCAATTATCTGAATTGCAACAGCGTTTAGATAGCCAGCGTAATGCCGAAAAATTACTGAGCGAATTCTGTAAACGTTATGGCCAAAGTGTTGAGCCCGATGAGCTTGACGCCTTGATGGCCGAGTTAGAAATTCTGCAAGAAGAGTTAAGTACTGGCGTTAATGAAAGCGGCGAAAAACGCATGCAAATGCGCCAAGAGTTGGAACAAATTCGCCAGCGTATCAGCCAGCTTTCCGCGAAAGCGCCTGCGTGGATTATGGCACAAGAAGCACTAACTCAGCTTAACGAACAATCGGGTGAAACTTTCGAAAATAGCACTGAAGTGACTGAGTTTATGCAGCAACTTCTGGAGCAAGAAAGGGAAATTACGGTTGAGCGTGATGAAGTTGCAGCGCAGCGCCGTGATCTCGATAAGCAAATCGAACGTTTAAGCCAACCAAGTGGTGCCGAAGATGGGCGCATGCTGGCACTGGCAGAGCGTTTTAATGGTGTGCTGTTATCTGAAATCTACGACGATATTACTATTGAAGATGCGGCGTATTTCTCGGCGCTTTATGGCCCTGCCCGTCACGGTATCGTGGTACAAGACTTGGCCGTGGTTCGCGAGCAGCTAGAAAATTTACAAGATTGCCCTGATGATGTGTATTTTATCGAGGGGGATCCATCCTCATTTGATGACAGCGTTTTTGATGCTCAAGAGTTTGAAAATGCAGTATTAGTCCGTTCATCAGAGCGTCAGTGGCGTTATTCTCGCTATCCAGAATTACCGTTATTTGGTCGAGCTGCCCGTGAGAGCCATTTAGAGTCACTGAGTGCTGAGCGTGATGAATTGGCGGAGCGTTATGCGACCTTGTCATTTGACGTGCAAAAAATTCAGCGTGCTCACCAAGCATTTAGCCGCTTTATTGGTCAGCATATTTCAGTGGCATTTGAAGCGGATCCTGAAGCTGAAATTCGTACATTAAATCAAAAACGTACTGAATTAGAGCGTGGACTGAACCAATTTGAAGAGCAGACCCAGCAACAGCGCCAACAGTTCGCTCAAGGCAAAGAAAACTTACTGGCATTAAACCGTTTATTGCCGCAAGTGAATTTGTTGATGGATGAAACGCTGGTGGATCGCGTTGAAGAGACCCGCGAAGAGCTTTCAGAAGCTGAAGAAGCGGCTCATTTTATCAATAAACACGGTAATAATCTGGCGAAGTTAGAGCCGATTGTGACGGTATTACTCAGCGATCCTGAGCAACATGATCAACTGCGTAAAGATTATGAATTGGCGAAACATACCCAGCAAAATGCGAAGCAACAAGCATTTGCCTTGGTGGAAGTGGCTCAACGTCGCGCGCACTTTAGCTACAGTGATTCGACGGGGATGGTCAATGAAAATGCGGACTTGAATGAAAAACTGCGTCAGCGTTTAGAACATGCAGAAGCAGATAGAACTCGTGCCCGTGAGCTATTACGTCAGCAACAAGCGCAAAGCACTCAATATCATCAAGTTCTGGCATCGCTGCGCAGTTCATTCGACACCAAGCAAGAGATGTTGAAAGAACTTGAAGCAGAAATGCAAGAAATGGGCGTGAAAGCGGATCCCGATGCGCAAGAGCGTGCCAGCATTCGCCGTGATGAATTACATCAATCCGTTATGGCAAACCGTAGCCGCATCAACCAGTTAGAAAAACAACTGACGTTATGTGAAGCGGAAATGGATAACCTGCAAAAACGCCTGCGTAAGCTGGAAAAAGATTATTACCAAATCCGTGAGCAAGTTGTGATGGCGAAAGCGGGTTGGTGTGCGGTGATGCGCTTGGTGAAAGATAATGGCGTTGAGCGTCGTCTGCATCGTCGCGAATTAGCTTATACCGATGGTGATAGTTTACGTTCGATGTCGGATAAGGCGTTAGGAGCGCTGCGTTTAGCGGTAGCAGATAACGAACATCTTCGTGATGTACTGCGTATGTCCGAAGATCCTAAACATCCTGAACGTAAAATTCAGTTCTTTATCGCAGTTTACCAACATCTGCGTGAGCGTATTCGCCAAGATATTATTCGTACCGATGACCCAATCGATGCGATTGAGCAGATGGAAATTGAGTTAGCGCGTCTGACCGAAGAGTTAACTGCCCGTGAACAAAAACTGGCAATTAGCTCGAAGAGTGTGGCGAACATCATTCGTAAAACTATCCAGCGTGAGCAAAACCGTATTCGTATGCTGAACCAAGGCTTACAAGCGGTGGCATTTGGTCAGGTTAAAGGGGTTAGACTGAATGTGAACATTCGCGAAAGCCACGCTTTATTGTTGAGCGTGTTGTCTGAAGAGAGCGAACTGCATCAAGACCTGTTTACTAGCCAACGTTTAACCTTCTCTGAAGCGATGGCGAAACTGTATCAACGCCTGAATCCGCAGATGGATATGGGGCAGCGTTTGCCACAAACTATTGGTGAAGAACTGTTAGATTACCGTAACTACTTAGAGTTAGAGGTTGAAGTTAACCGTGGCTCCGATGGTTGGTTAAAAGCGGAAAGCGGTGCGTTATCGACAGGTGAGGCAATCGGTACGGGGATGTCTATCTTAGTGATGGTTGTTCAGAGCTGGGAAGAAGAGGCTCGCAGACTGCGTGCGAAAGATATCATTCCATGCCGCTTACTGTTCTTGGATGAAGCGGCGCGTTTGGATGCGAAGTCTATCGCCACGTTATTTGAGTTATGTGACCGATTGGAAATGCAGCTTATTATCGCCGCGCCGGAAAACATCAGCCCAGAGAAAGGAACCACATATAAACTGGTGCGTAAAGTGACCGGTAATACGGAACACGTTCATGTTGTTGGGCTAAAAGGTTTTGGTCAGGATAATCCTGCTCCGCAAGCATTACCTCAATAATTGATTTTTGTTTTTAAATAATAAAACCGGCATAGGAAATTGTGTCGGTTTTTTTATTATCTTTATGTTTTTAATTTCTTTATTTCTATTATCTTTATTTCCCTTTAAATCATTAATAGATGACTGCAATGAGATTTGAATCTCATTTTTATGTAATGAAAACTTTTATCATTGCAGCCCGTGAGTGGTTAGTCACGAAAATGAATTGTTATAAGGATCGAACATGAAGAAAATTACCCTAACGTTAAGTGCAATTGCATTAGCGCTGAGCTTTACGGCAACATCTCAAGCCAAAATTCCAATGCCAGAAACAGTCAGTACTGGAGTCACTGTTGCGGAATTAGCGGCACAACAACCGGTTCATTGGGTCTCTGTTGAACAAATTAAACAGAGTTTAGAAGGCAAAGCGCCAATGGCAGTGGGCTTTGATATCGATGATACCGTTTTATTCTCAAGTCCTGGTTTCTACCGTGGAAAACTTGAATTCTCCCCAAATGATTTTAGCTATCTGAAAAACCCTCAATTCTGGGAAAAAATGAATAATGAGTGGGACAAATTCAGTATGCCAAAACAAGTGGGCATCGATTTAGTTAAAATGCACTTAGAACGTGGTGATAAAGTTTACTTTATTACAGGTCGTACACAGACTAAAACTGAAACTGTGACTCAATATGTGCAAGAAGGTTTAAGAATTCCTGCGGATAAAATGAATCCAGTCATTTTTGCCGGCGATGAGCCAGGTAAAAATAATAAAGTAAGCTGGATGCGTGACCATAAATTAACTATCTATTATGGTGACGCAGATGCGGATATTGCTGCGGCTCATGAGTTGGATATTCGTGGAATTCGTATTCTCCGTGCATCAAATTCCTCTTACCAACCGTTGCCAAAAGCGGGTCGCTTTGGTGAGGAAGTCGTTATCAACTCAGAATATTAATATTCGATAAAAAGTTAGTTAAAGGTATTTATTCGCCTTTAACTAACAAAATAGTGTTTATTTATTGATGACGCATTCCAGCGATTTAATATAACTTATATTAAATTAACTCTATTGAAAGAATAAAAACGTCAATATTTGATATGTTATATCGTTTAGCTTTGGTGGAAAACGCAAACAATTCTATTTCTCATATTGTCTTATAAATAGCACTTATTTCGGATCACCTACCTCAATAACTTTTTTCATCAATAAAGACAAAATTAGTCAATTCCTATAACATTCTTCTCAGAGTTAAATATAATCAAATAGTGTCACTATAATAAAAAAATAATGTTATCCATGTAGTAACTTTAAGGTGGATGTATGGCAAAGAGAAGAGTGAAAGCTCTGCAGATCTCAGTATTATGTGGGCTGATGGCGATGCAGTTCGCTGCATTTTCCGCAGCAGAAAATACGCAGCAAAGCAGTATGGAAATTCAACAACCTCAATCAGTTGTCGCTGAAGAGGTGAGTAAAGTTACGACAAAAGAGAGCTTGGAAAAGCTTAACGCATCTTTACCATCAGAAACTAAACTGGTGTTTGCGGACCAGTTGGCGAAAATTTATGCCGACAGGCAAATGCAATTGTTATGGCAAGATGAAACGGCAATTAGCCAGTTTCAACAGCAATTAGCCGAGCTTGCCTTAGCAGGTTTCCAACCTCAATTTAGCGAATGGTTAGTTTCATTGGAAAATAGCCAGCTGAGCGAAATGGGGCGAGATGCTATTTTATCCGACGCTATGTTGGGTTATTTACAATATCTGTCTTCCGTTGAGTCGACGGGGCAATATTGGCTATACACCAGCCGCCCTTATAAAATTATCGCACCGACCGCGGCACAAATGAAACCATGGTTAGAGGCTGAATCTGAACATCGTTTGGGTGAGTGGGTGAAGGCTCAAGCACCGAAACACGCGATGTATCAACCGATGCGCAAAGAGATGCTAAAACAGCTCGCGTTGCCAGAAGATACGTTAGAAATTACGGGTACGAAAGCATTAAAACCGGGTCAAGCCAGCGATGATGTCATTACGCTCCGTGAGATTTTAGTGCGTGATGGATTGTTGGAAGCTGCTGCGGTAGGTGAGGCCGTTGATGCATCAGCTCCGCCAGAAGAGATCAATAAAGTCACCGTTAATGCCCGTGTGTATAGCGATGACTTAGTGGACGCAGTGAAAAAATTTCAGCTTCAATATGGTTTAGAAGCCGATGGTGTGATTGGTAAAGGCACGCGCGTTTGGCTCAATATGCAGCCAAAACAAAAAGCGGGGCTGATGGCACTGAATATTCAGCGTTTACGGATTGTTCCTGAAAGTAGCGGTACAGGAATTTTGGTGAATATCCCTGCGTACACATTGGATTTTTATCTGAATAACGACATCATTTTGGATTCGAAAGTGATTGTTGGGCGTGCAGATCGTAAAACACCAATTATGAGCAGTGCATTGAATAATGTGGTGATTAACCCACCTTGGAGTGTGCCAACCAGTTTGGCGCGCAAGGATATTGCACCGAAAGGTAAAATGGATCCAAGCTACTTTAGCCGTAAAGGCTATACGGTTTATTCAGGGTGGGGGCAAGATGCTTATGAGATTGACCCTTATTCAATTGACTGGGAAAATATTACACCTGCTAATTTCCCTTATCGCATTCGCCAAGCGCCAGGCTCAAGTAACTCTTTAGGGCGTTATAAGTTTAATATGCCGAGTTCAGACGCGATTTATCTCCATGACACACCAAACCATAGCCTGTTTAATAAAAATGCTCGGGCCATTAGTTCTGGTTGTGTTCGTGTGAATAAAGCGAGCGAGTTAGCAACGATTTTATTAGGTGATGCAGGTTGGGCGCAGACTCGTATTGATGGGGCATTAAAAGAAGGCTCAACGCGTTATGTGAATATTCCTGACCGTATTCCTGTATATCTATACTATCAAACCGCGTGGGTTGATAAAGATCAGCAGCCGCAATATCGGGCGGATATTTATCAATATGATGGCAGTATTGATAACGCTGAAAAATATCTCCCTGCAATCAAAGCGATTTTAAAATAGTGATTATTAATCGAGGGGCTTAGGCTCCTCGATGCTATTTTCTGCATTAATTCCTAAATCTTCCTAACAATTCCGTTTTAATATATTTATATATTGAATGCATTGTGTTTACATATGATTCCTGATGGGGCATTAGAACTGTCCTAATCGGATTAGACTAAGTGATTCCACTCACCTTTTTGCATAAAAGTGATGGATTTTCCTTAATTTACGCAATTCTTTACATAATTATACATTAAAGCGAAATATCCTTTGCTAGACTGATGAAGTTGAAATGTATATTTACTGAATAATTAACGCCTGAGTTATCACCTATGGATATGATTGATCAAAACCGCAGAAAGTGGTTGGGAATTGGTGCTGCCGCAATCGGTCTGGGACTATTACCTAATCATGTACTTGCTGCAATGAGTACACCTCGCCCAAGAATTTTACGTTTTCAAAACTTAAATACAGGTGAGTTTTTAAAGACCGAGTTTTTCGATGGTCGCCGTTATAACAAGTCTGAATTAGCTCGCTTAAATCACCTTTTCCGTGATTATCGCTGCGATAAAGTGAAAACCATTGATCCTAAATTATTTGACCAAATTTATTTGCTGCAAATGATGATGGGAACCAATAAACCTGTTCAGCTGATTTCGGGTTATCGTTCATTACAAACCAATAATGAATTACGTCGTAAAAGCTCTGGTGTAGCGAAACAAAGCTATCATACCCGTGGGCAAGCGATGGATTTCCATATTGAAGGCTTGCAGCTAAGTAACGTCCGTAAAGCGGCATTAAAAATGAGTGCTGGCGGTGTGGGCTATTATCCGAAAAGCAATTTCATTCATATCGATACAGGTCCAGTCAGAACATGGTAATCTGTGCATAGGTGACACAGATTATGGAGTGATTGTTCGATGAAATATACGATTATCCCAGTAACCCCGTTTATGCAAAACTGTCAGGTTATCTGGGATGAAACCTCAATGAATGCAGTGATTGTTGATCCCGGCGGTGAGGCTGAAAAGCTGATTACTGCCATTGAAAGCCGCGGATTAACATTAACGAAAATCCTGCTTACCCACGGTCATTCTGACCATATTGGCGCTTCAGCCCCTCTTGCAAAACATTTCGGTGTACCGATTTATGGTCCACAGAAAGAAGATGCGTTCTGGATTGAAAATCTCGCTGAGCAAAATGCGATGTTTTATATTGGTGATTGCCCTGATTTCACACCAGATCATTGGCTAGAAGAAGGGGATAGCATCACGTGTGGAAACATTAAATTTGATGTGCTGCATTGCCCTGGTCATACACCCGGTCACATTGTTTTTGTGAACCATGCTGACAAACTCATCTCCATGGGCGATGTATTGTTTAAAGGTGGTGTCGGGCGCAGTGACTTTCCTCGCGGTAACCATCAAGACCTGATCGCATCGATTAAAAACAAATTGCTACCTCTTGGTGATGAGTATCACTTTATTCCGGGGCACGGTCCGATGTCCACATTAGGGCATGAGCGTATTTCTAATCCTTTCTTACAAGATGAATTACCTGTTTGGTAAAAAGATGAAATAAATAAGAGCGCCCCATTTATGGGGCGTGAGGTTGATGACAAAGAGGGATAAAAACGTGGTTTTTCCCTCTTTGTGTTATCAGGTGAAAATCAATAAATTGATTTTCCTTGTTAATTTTACAACCCAAAAGAGCCATTGACAAACCTGATGGGTTTGTCAATGGTCTGTCGCCCCATTTATGGGGCGTTTTTATTTCCACCTCTGATAATTAATTCACATTGCTGCTATTAAAAGTAATGATAGATTTAATAATTTAATATTCATAACTTTTTATTTATTGAAATAAATCTTATTTTTCATATTAAGTTGGATAAATTAAAAATATATTGATATTTTTAGTCTTCAAATTAATTTTAATTAGTTAATTATTATTAATTTTT